>QGSR01000069.1 GCA_003387805.1 Bacillota bacterium
GCGCTGGATCCCGCCTCCCGCGCGTACACCGTCTGGTAGCGTTCGGGATCCTCCAGATCCTCATGGATATAGGGCGGCAGCGGCACCTGCCCGGCTTGCTGCAGCGCCTCGTCCAGAGGCCCCACCGAGCGGAAGCGCACGATGCGGCCGCCGCCTTCGGTGCGCTCCAGCACCTGGGCGGTGAGGAGGCCGTCGCCGAAGGAGAGCACCGCGCCGGGCGCCACCCGGCGCCCGGGCCGCACCAAAGCCTCCCACGTGTCGCGGCTCAGCCGCCGCACCAGCAGCAGCTCCACCCGCCCGCCCGTGGGCGCTTTCACGCCCAGAAGGCGTGCGGGGATGACGCGCGTGTCGTTGCGGACCAGAACGTCGCCCGGCGCCAGAAACTCCGGCAGATCCCGGAAGGTCTTGTGCTGCAGCCGGCCGGTGCGCTTGTCCGCCACCAGCAGCCGGCTGGCGTCCCGGGGTGTCACGGGCCGCTGCGCGATGAGCTCTTCGGGCAGTTCGTAGTCAAAGTCTTCGGTTCTCAGCCGCTCCGTGGTCATCGAAAGCCCAGCTCCTGCAAGGATCCGGCCCGATCCCGCCAGCCGGGCTTGGCCTTCACCCAAAGCTCCAGGTGCACTTGGCTGCCCAGCAGCCCTTCGATCTCCATGCGGGCCGCCTGGCCGATGCGCTTCAGCATGGAGCCGCCCCGGCCGATGATGATGCCTTTCTGGCTTTCCCGCTCGACGTAGATGGTGGCCCGCACGTCCACCAGGTCGCGCCCCGGCCGCGGCCTCAGCTCGTCCACCACCACCGCGACCGAATGGGGCACTTCCTGCTCCGTGTTGTGCAGCACCTGCTCCCGGATGAACTCCGCGATGAGAAACTCCTCGGGGCGGTCGGTGGCCCAGTCGTCGGGGAAATATTTGGGCCCCTCGGGCAGGCGGGCCACCACGTCCTCCAGCAGCGCCTCCAGCCCTTCTCCCGTGGCCGCGGACACCGCGTGCACCGATGCAAACGCCGCCAGCCCTTCGAACTTCGCCACGGCCGCCGCGACGCGCGCGTCGCCGAAGCGCGCGGCCAAATGATCGGGCGCGTCCTCCGGCGCCCCGTCGGCGGCCGCCACCAGGTCCACTTTGTTGACCACCAGCAGCACCGGCGCCCCGGCCTCGGCCAGGCGCTCCGCGATCCAACGGTCGCGGCCCGTCGGACCGTCGGCCCCGTCCACGACAAACAACACCACGTCCACGTCCGGGATGGCGGCGCGGGCCTGCTGCGTCATGTACTCTCCCAGCCGGTGCCGCGGCTTGTGCAGGCCGGGCGTGTCCACGAACACGATCTGCGCGTCGTCGCGGGTCAGCACCGCGTGGATGCGGTGGCGGGTGGTCTGCGGCTTGTCCGACACGATGGCGACCTTGGCGCCGACGAAGCGGTTGACCAGGGTGGACTTGCCGACGTTGGGGCGGCCGATGACCGCGACGAATCCGGAACGAAAGGGCTGCTCGCTCATTGGCCGCTTACCCGTCACCCCCGCCCGGCAGCGAAAATACGCCCGGCAGAAGCTCCCGCACCGTCATGGTCCGCCGCTCCCCCGCCAGATTGGCCATGACGACGGGCATGTCCGGCGCGAACTCGGCCAGCACCTGGCGGCAGATGCCGCACGGCGGCACCGGCTCCGGGTAGTCCGCGACGACGGCCAGCGCGACCCACTCCCGCTGGCCCGCGGAGATGGCCGCGCCCGCGGCCGCCCGCTCCGCGCAGATGGTCGCGCCCAGGGACGCGTTCTCGAAATTGCAGCCCGCAAAGACGCGTCCGCTCTTCGTCAGGAGCGCCGCCCCCACCTTGAACCGCGAGTAGGGCACGTACGCCCTTTCGCGCACGGCGCGGGCTTCCTCCAGGAGCTGTTCTACGTCGATGTCGATCTTCTGCTCCGTACCGTCATTTGTCACGTCGGTGACCCTCCTTGTCCTGTGGCCGCCGGGCAGTGCGCGCGGCGTCAGGGCCAGCCCCGCGCCCACGGCCGCGGCCGTCGCCGGGGGCAGGTAGTCCCGAAAGACAATGTACCCCACCGCAACCGACACCGCGGCCGCAGTCAGCACCGCGGCCGCGGCCACGTTTTTGGCCACCGCGGCCAGCGGGTGGTATGCCGGCGACGACAAGTCCACCGCCGCCTCCAGGGCGGTGTTGAACAGCTCGGCCGTCATGACGAGGCCGATGGCCAGAACCAAAAGCGCCACGCCGGGCGCTGGCACCCGCAGCCAGGCGGCCAGCGCCAGCACCGCGGCGGCCGCGGCCGTGTGAATGCGCAGGTTGCGCTCGGTGCGCAGCGCCTGCCGCACGCCCTCGAAAGCGAAACGAAAGCTTTCGGCCAGCGTGCGGGCTTTCACCGGGGCCACCCGGTGGCCGACAGCACCGCTTCTTCCTTGGCCCGCATCTCGGCCCGGGACGCCTCGTCGTCGTGCTCGTATCCTAGCAGATGCAGGACGCCGTGGACAAGCAAGAACGCCAGCTCCCGCCCGAAGGAGTGCCCGTACTCCTCGGCCTGCCGGCGGGCGGTTTCGACGGAGATGACCACGTCGCCCAAAAGCAGCGGCCGTTCGGGATGCAGCCCGGGCTCGGCCGCGATTTGCGCCAGCTCGTCTTTCGTGAACAAGGGGAACGACAGCACGTCGGTGGGCCCGGCCACGCCCCGGTACTGTTCGTTCAGCTCCGCGATGGCCTCGTCGTCCACCAGCGTCAGACCGATCTCCACGTCCTCCGGATTCCATTGGGGCGCCAGCGCGGCCCGCACCACTTTCGGCAGCGCCTGCTCCAGTTTTTCGTCCAGCTCCATGGACGACTCGTTGACGACAATCAAAGCCATTACGCTCGCCTCGCTTCGGGCTCCACCGCTTTGCGCAGCTCATGCTCCTTGAGTTCGGGGTACTCCACCCGCTTGTGGAAGATGCCGGTCAGCACGCGCACGAACGCGTCCGCGATCTTGTCCAAGTCGCGCAGCGTCAGATTGCTTTCGTCCAGCTGGCCCGACTCCAGCCGCTCCTTGATAAGCCGCCGCACCAGGCCCTCGATGCGGCCCGGCGTGGGCCGGCTGAGGGAGCGCACCGCGGCCTCGACGCCGTCGGCCAGCATCACCAGCGCCGTCTCCTTGGACTGCGGCTTGGGCCCCGGATACCGGAAGTCCTGCTCGTCCACGGGCTCGCCCTGCGCGGCCTCCACCGCCTTTTGGTAGAAATACTTTACCAGGTCGGTTCCGTGGTGCTCCTTGATGAAGTCGACGATGACCGGCGGCAGCTGGTACTCCTGCGCGAGCTCCACCCCGTCTTTGACGTGGGAGATGACGATGAGCGTGCTCAGCGTCGGGGAGATTTTGTCGTGGGGATTTTCCCCGCCGAACTGGTTTTCCACGAAAAAGTACGGCCGCTTCGTCTTGCCGATGTCGTGGTACTGGGCCCCCACCCGCACCAGCAGCGGGTCCGCGCCGATAGCTTCGGCCGCGGCCTCGGCCAGATTGCCCACCAAAATGCTGTGGTGGTAGGAGCCGGGCGCTTCCATCAGCAGCTTGCGCAGCAGCGGATGGTTCGGGTTGGACAGCTCCAGCAGCCGGATGGACGACGTGATGCGGAAAAGCGTCTCCAGGTACGGCAAAAGCCCGATGGTGCCCACCGCGGACACAAGGCCCGTCACGACGCCGAGAAACGAGTACTGAATGATGAACATGTCGCTGCGCAAGAGGCCCAGGGCCACCATGGTGAGAAAGCTTGTCCCGCCCACGATGAAGCCGGCCCGCGTCAAGTCCGAGCGCTGGCTGACCCGGGACACGCTGTAGACGGCCGAGATGCCGCCCGCAAGGGCGACGATGAACACGCGGCCGTCCAGACCGTACAGCGCCGCCGCCATGACCGCCAGCATGATGATGACGATCAGCGCGACGCGCGAGTCCACCAGCAAGGGAAACAACAGACCCGCCAGCCCCACGGGCACCAGAAAGCCGCTGCCTTCCCAGGGAATAAAGGTGCCCACTTTCGCCAGCGCCGTGACCAGGAGCACGATCAACCCCATGAGGGCCAGCTGCGCGTCGCTGCGGAAAATGTCCGGCCGCTGCTGGTACAAGTACACGCCCACCATGGTGAACAGCAGCAGCTGCAGCACCAGCACGCCCGCCACGAAGCCGTAGTCCGGGCGGCCGTCCACCAGGCCCAGGTCCTGAAGCAGCAGGATGTGCTCCAGCTCCACCTGATCGCCCCGGCGGATAATGATCTGCCCTTCCCGGATGCGCACCTCGGCCACGCCCCGCATGGCTTCCTGACGGGCCCGCTCGATCTTTTCGGGGCTCGGAATCAAGTTCGGGCGCATGACCGACTGCACCAGCGGGATCATAAGTTCCCGGCGATCCTCCGCCGCGTCCCGGATCCCCGCGTGCAGCGCCACGGTGGCCCGCTCGCGCTCCAGATCCATTTCGCCGATGCGCCGGGTCGTCATGATGTTGACGGCCGCGCTGCGGACCGCGGCCTCCAGCTCGTCCACCTCGCGCGCGGACATGCGCGCCAGCGTTTCCGCGGCCCGGGGCGAAACGTCCAGCCCCAGTTCGGAAAACGCGTCCAGCACCCGGGCCGTGCGGGCCTGCAGGTCCGCCTCGGGCTCGCCCGCGCCTTCGCTCTCCCCGCCCGGCGGCGGGCCCGCCTCGCCGTCCTCCGGCGCTTCGGGCGCCTCCGGCTCCGCCAGCGCCTGCCGGAGCACGGCGAACATGGCGGCCAGCCGCTCTTCGCTGCGCAGCGCCTCCGCCGGATTAATTTCCCAGTTGACCGGGTCCAGCTCGGCCTCCCGCAGCGCCTGGCGGGCCGCCTCCTCCCGCAGCTGCTCCGTGCGGTGGCGGTTGACCACGTCGCGCGGGGCCACCACGTCGCGGGTGGCCACGTCGCCCACTTCCCAGTCGACGCCGTCGGGCGCGCTGCTGGCCACGGCCAGCGCGAACATAATGAGGAACAGTCCGACAACGAGCAGCGCGCGCCGCGTCGGACTGGGTTTGCGAAACACTTCCGATACCGGGACCGACACCCGCGTGCGCCAAACTTCCCGCAGCGACGGTCCGCCGCGGGGCTTGCCGGCGCCCGGGGCGCCGCCCGGTTCCTGTTTCATGCCCATTCGTTTCATCCTTCGGCCGGCCGCGTCGTCAAGGCTCTTCCGCGGCCAGCGGCGAAAACCGGCCCAGCTCCTGGAGCACGGTGATGGTCACCGCCGCGCGCACGACGCCGGGCTCCACGCCCCGATCGTCCACGACGACGACTTCTTCGTCAATGACGCGCGCCTCCGGAGGCAGCGACGCCCGAGCCTGCCGCCGAGCCCGCTCCACGGCCGCCCGGGTCAAGGCGGCCGGCGAAGCACCGGCGGGGTCATCCGCTGCTGCGTCCTCGGGCCTGGCTTCGCCGTAGCCCCGGTACCAGGCGCGTCCCAGGACGGATCCCGCCGCCCGCACCACGGGCGGCAGCCCCGCCTGCACCCGCTCCTCGTAGGCCCGCGTCCCCGGCGTCAGCGCCCCGCTGATGAGCGTCATGCCCGCCTGCACCGTGTCTCCGGGGGCCACCAGCGGCTCGCCGGCGGTGACGACAACCCGCTCCACCAAACCGTCGCGCACGGCCACCACGTGACCGGGCCGGGTCAGGGCCGGATCCGCTTCCGTGCGCTCCACCACCCGCACCGTGGCCACCGTGCCCCGCAGCTCCACCGCGGCCCACGCCAGACGGGGCAGCGCCAGGTGGAGCGAACGCACCACGTCTTCGCGGCGCACGTCCGCCCGCGGCGCTCCCGGCCGCAGCCCGGCCGCGGCGGCGGCTTCCAGCACGGCCGCGGGCGGCAGCGTCTGCGCGCCGTCTACGTGCACGAACCATACGAACTGGGCCAGCCAGTACAAAACGCCGACGAAGACGGCGCCGCCCAGCACCAGGCCCGGGCGCCGCCGGGCTTGGGCGGCCCAAAACGGCAGGCCCGCTTTGCCGACCACGTCCACCCGCACGCCCAGCCGCCGGCCCAGCCGCGCGAGGCGGCGGTAGTCCGCCGCGAACGCCCGGCCGAGCAGGAGGGCGGACGACGCCCGCTCCAGATCCCACAGCGCCAGGCCTTCCCGGACGGCGCCGTTGATCAGCGCCTCCAGGCGGCGGCCGTACGCTCTGATTATAACATAGCCCCGAACATGCCACCACAAGCGGCGGACCAGCAAGGCGCCGCCCCCTCAGCGCCGCAGCTCGACGTGGACGATGCGGCCGTCCACCACCAGTTCCCGGGGAAGGATGCTGCCGATGCGCAAACCGGCGCCGGTGATGACCAGCTCGCCCCGGGCGGTGCGGATGCGCATCGCCCGGGGGTCGTACTGAAGAAGTCCCAGATGGTTTTCGACCAGAACCTGGACGTTCCCGATGAGGGTCGTTTTCGGGACGTTCAGCAAAACTTCCGGAGGCAGATCCAAGGCATGCACAAGCCGTTCGGCCACGCTCGGGCGCTCGCGCTCCACCGCGCTCCCCTCCCGCTGCAGTCTATGTTCCGCCGCAGCGGTTTAAGACGAGGCCGGGCCGGGAAACGGGACCGCCGGTGCTAATCCCGGGGCCAAACCCGGTACGGCGCCAGAGCGCGGGGCGGACCCAGCAGCTCTTTGAGGGCGAAAGCCGCCTGCCACGGGTGCCCTTGGTCGACCATGGCCTGAATGGGCGCGGGCAGCGCCGCGGGAGCCGCCTCCTTTTCCGCCGGCCGGGGCTGGGCCGCCGCCGGCAGCGGCCTCCGAAGCGGCTCTTCGGCCTCCAGCGCCGCCCAATCGGCGTCCTCCAGGTCGAAGGCGGCATCCCAGTCATCCTCTGCCGCCGACTCCCAGCCGGGCCGCAGCGTCGAGGGGCCCACCGACGGCGGGCGCAGCGTCGTGCGGGCCGGTTCCGGCGTGGGCGCCCCGGGCGCCGCGGGACGGCGCTGCGCGACGGGCGGGGCCGCGGAAGGCGCGGGGGCGGGCGCCGGGGCTGTTTCCGGGGCGCGCCGTCCGGGACGCGGCGCTTCTTCCGGCTCCCATACCTGTGCTTCGCGCAGCCTGCGCTCCAGCTCCTCCATGTCCAGCACCTCGGGCCCGGCCTCGCGTCCAGGCCCGGGGCCGCGACCGCGCACGCCGCGCAATACCCCGCTCAGGATAGAGAGCAGGATGTATAAACCAAACAATGCGCCGATCAGTTCGTCGAATTCCACGGCCCATCACCTCCGGACCCGCCGGCGCGCCCTGCGGCGCCCGCACGGGGCCGCTGCGCCGCGGGGGCGCTACCGCGGCCGCTTGCCCTCGGGTTCGTCCTCGGGCCGCTTGCCCGCCTCGCCGATGGCCCGGCGCATCTCCGTGTCGGCCATGATGTTGCGCATGGCGTAGTAGTCCATGACGCCCAGCTTGCCTTCGCGCAGCGCCTGGGCCAGCGCCTTGGGCACCTCGGCCTCGGCCTCCACCACCCGCGCCCGCATCTCTTCCACCATGGCCCGCATTTCCTGCTCGCGCGCCAGGGCCGCGAAGCGCCGCTCGGCCGCCTTGGCCTGGGCGATGTTCTTGTCCGCCTCGGCCTGGTCGATCTGCAGCTGCGCGCCGATGTTGCGGCCTACGTCCACGTCCGCGATGTCGATGGACAAAATTTCGTACGCGGTGCCCGCGTCGAGGCCCTTCTCCAGCACCGTCTTGGAAATGCGGTCGGGATTTTCCAGCACTTCCTCGTGGCTCTCGGACGAACCGACGGTGGTGACGATGCCTTCGCCGACGCGCGCGACGATGGTCTCTTCGCCCGCGCCGCCGACGAGCCGCTGAATATTGGCCCGCACCGTCACCCGGGCTTTGACCTTCAGCTCGATGCCGTTTTTGGCCACGGCCGAGATGACCGGCGTTTCGATGACCCGCGGGTTGACGCTGACCTGCACCGCCTCCAGCACGTTGCGGCCGGCCAGATCGATAGCCGCCGCCCGCTCGAAGGACAAGTCGATCTGCGCCCGGTGGGCCGCGATGAGAGCGTCCACCACCCGGTCCACGTTGCCGCCCGCCAGGTAGTGGGCTTCAAGCTTGTCGATGGACACGTCCATGCCGGCCTTTTCCGCCTTGATGAGCGGCATCACGATGCGATGGGGCGGCACCCGGCGCAGCCGCATGCCGACCAGGGTCCAGATGGGCACCTTCACCCCGGCCGCCCAGGCCGAAATCCACAATCCCACCGGGATGAAGTTGAAAAACAGAACGACGAACAGAATGACGAGCACCAAAAGGATCAAACCCGTAAAACCCGCCAAATCCACGTGCGTCCCCTCCTTTTTCTCGCCCCCGGGCGCGTGGGCCGCTCACCGCGGCGCGGGGTACGGCACTCCCGCGCCCGGTCCTCGTCACGGCGCAGCCGGCGGCTCGCCGTCCTTTTCCCCGCCGGGCGCCCCTTCGCCCGGCGGCCCGTCCTGGCGGTCTTCCTTGCCTACGCCTTCCGGTCCGCCCGGCCCGTCCGGAATTTGCCGGACCGTGACGCGCGTGCCGACGACCCGCACGATCTCCACCGCGGCGCCCGGCTCGATGAACGCGCCGTCCGAGACGGCTTCGATGCGGCAGGGGCCGATCTCCACGGGGCCGGCCGGCCGCAGCGGCGACAACGCCCGCCCGGCCGCCCCCGCCGTGATCACCGGGGCCTCCGGGGTGGCCCGCCCCAAGCCCGGAG
>QGSR01000346.1 GCA_003387805.1 Bacillota bacterium
ATCCTTAACTGCCGTTATCCGGCGCCGGTCAACCTGCGCTTGCGCAGCGGCTGGCACATCAGCGGAGCGCTGTACGCGGCCCTGGCGCCGGTGCTGCCGGAGCGGGTGCTGGCCGGTAGCGGATTTCTCGGGGCGTTTCAGACCCGCGGGCTCGACGGAGGACGGCCCTTCGCCGTCCCGTTTTTCGCCGGCGGCGGACAGGGCGCCAGCCTCGGCCGGGACGGCCGGCCCGGGTACATCTACCCGTCCACGGCGAAAGGCATGTCCGTGGAAATGTTCGAGTCGCGAACGTCGCTCGTGATTGCGGAGAAGCGGCTGTTGCCGGACTCGGCCGGAGCCGGTCAGTTTCGAGGCGGCCCGGGCCAGCGGATCCGGGTACGCCTGCATCCGGCCAAACGAGGGCCCGTGCACATCAACCTTACCCCTGACCGCATGCGGTGCCCCGCGCCCGGATTCAACGGCGGATTGCCGGGCCGTCGGGCCCAAGTGCTGCTGAACGGACGCGAGCCGGGACCGGAATCTTCATTTTTCCGAGAAGGCTTGCTCACCCTTGAAAGGCCTGAGGACGAGCTTGTCTTCGACTTGCCCGGGGGAGGCGGGTTCGGCCCACCGGAAGCGCGGGATCCGCGGCGCATCGACGCCGATCTGCAGCGCCGGATCGTGACGCCAGCGGGCATACAGCGGGATTACCGCCGCGACCCGGAGCAGGATTCCCAGCAGTTTCGCGGGGTGGAGGACAAGGCAGGAGGAGAGGCGTGATGGACCGCCACAGCGTCGACTGGCGAGGATACATGCCCGCGGTGACGACGCCGTTCACCCGGGATGGCGATTTTGATCCGCGCGGATGGCAGGAGCTCCTGGAGTGGATGGTCGCCGAAAAGATGCACGGCGTCGTCATTGCCGGGACGACGGGCGAGTGGACCAGTCTCTCGGAGGCGGAGCGCAGAGAGCTGTTTCGGCTGGCGGCGCAGCAGATTCGCGGCCGCATCCCCGTTATCGCGGGCTGTTCGGCCTACACGCCCGCCGAGGCCGTTCGCTACGCGCAGTACGCCAAAGAGCTGGGTCTGGACGGCATTCTGCTTTCCGTCCCGCCGTACGTGCACCCTACCAGGCGCGAGACCGTTGCCTTTTACAAAGCGGTGTCCGACGCGGTGCCCATCCCTATCGTCGTGTACAACTGGCCGCGCGGCACCGCCGTCGACATGGATCGCGATCTGGTGCTCCGACTGGCGGACATCGAGAACGTGGTGGCCATCAAGAACAGCACACCTGACGTGGGCAACTTTGTCGAGACGCTGGTCGCCGTGAAAGATCAGCTGCGGTATTTCGGATTCCCGTACACGGAGTTCGGCATCACGCTCCTGCAGACCATCGGCGGCGACGGCACCATGGGCGCGGGCGCGGTCATGGGCTACAATCACGCCAAGTTTTACGACTGCCTGTGGAGTGGCGACTTGGAGGGTGCGCGTGAAGCGGCCCTGTGGGACCGGGCGTTTTTCGAAGCCACCATCAATCCCGATTATTCGGCGCGATGGGGATCGCCGCCGGCCCTGCTGAAGACATGCCTGAACTTGCGCGGCCTGCCTGGAGGGTATCCTCGGCCGCCACTTCTCCCGCTGACGGACGAGGAGACGGAGGAAGTTGCCGCGATGCTCCAGCGACTGGGGCTCGGCAGCGTCCGCTGATGCAGAGGACCACGCAGCCTCGAGCGGAGGGGAGGTCCCCTTCCGCCGCCCGGCCGACGGTCGTCAAGGTCTCCCCTGCGAACCCACAGCCGTCCCCGGCCGAGCCCGTTCCGCCGGGAGCGGCCGCGCCCGCGTCCGGGCCGCAGACGACCGATGTGGTCGTTATCGGCGGGGGCCTCATCGGCTGCGCCGCTGCCTACTATCTGGCCAAGGCGGGTGTGCGGGCGACACTGGTGGAGAAAGGAGCCATCAACCGCCAGGCATCGGGACAAAACGCGGGCAGCTTGCATTTTCAGATGGAACACCGGGAAGTCGCCTACGGCGACGAGCTCTCGCAGCGGGCCGGCGCCCAGATCCCGCTGAAGCTAGCCGCCATCCGCTTGTGGTCGGAACTGGAGGATGACCTGCAGGCGGACCTGGAGGTCGTGCAACATGGCGGCATGATGGTAGCCGAAACCGATGAAGAGGTGGAGGCCCTGCGCCGCAAACAGCGCCTGGAACGCCAGTCCGGTTTGGTGACCGAGCTGCTGACGGGGCCTGAAGCACGGCGGCTTTGCCCGGCCTTGTCGGACAAGGTCAAAGCGGTCGCTTTTTGCCCGGACGAGGGGCACGCCAACCCGCGTTTGGTCACCCCCGCGTACGCGCGGCGGGCCGCCGAGCTGGGCGCCCGCATTATCACCGGCGCCTCCGTGGTCGCGCTGGCCCGGCGCCGGGATGACTGGGTCGTGACGCTGTCCTCCGGGGAGCGCCTTCGTTGCCGGGCGGGTGGTAAACCGG
>QGSR01000347.1 GCA_003387805.1 Bacillota bacterium
CGTAACCGGGTATGCCGCAGGCGCGGCGGGGTTGTCCGGCGCCTCGGCCCGGGGCGCGGAGGCGCCGCCGGGCCCGGCCTTGGCCGAGTCGGTGGCGTCACAGCTGCGCGGGCCCATGGAGGACATCGTGGCCGAGCTGATCCGCACGCCGGCCGAGGGCGGCCGTCCGGAGCAAGTGACCATCCGCCTGCGCCCGGAGTTTCTCGGCCAAGTGGTCATGCGCATCGCGGTGGACGCGGACGGCGTGGTGACGGCCCGCTTCGTGGCCGAGCACGCGCTGGTCCGCAGCCTCATCGAGCAGCATCTGCCGGAGCTGCGGGAGACGCTGGCCCAGCACGGCCTGGAGCTGGGCGAAGCCGCGGTGTCCGGCGGCGAGGCGGGCCTGGCGTGGGACGGAAGCCCGGCGCCCGGCGAAGCCGTGCGGCCCGCAACGCGGCCCGGGCAGCCGGGGCCGGAGCAGTCCGCAGAGGATACAGCCGACAGCGGGGCCGTCTCGCCCGTTCCGGGCGAGTACCTGATAGACATCCGAGTTTGACGCACGGCGCAGCCGTGCCGGGGAGGTGAAAGCACGTGAACTTCTTCAGTTCCGTGGCGGCGATGCCTATGAACATGGCGACGACGACGATGTCCGCCGCCGCGGAGGCGAGCGCCGCCGCCGGAAGGCAGGAACGGACCGCCGCGCCCACGCTGGACCCGACGTCGGTGCTGGGCAAGGACGACTTCCTGCGGCTGCTGGTGACGCAGCTGACGTATCAAGATCCCATCAACCCGGTGAGCGACCAGGAATTCATCGCCCAGCTGGCGCAGTTCAGCGCGCTGGAGCAGATGCACAACGTCGCCCGCCAGGTGGAGCGCCTGGCTGACGTGCAGCTGGTCACCGGCGGCATGGCTCAGGCGGCGTCGCTTTTGGGGCGCACCGTCGTTTTGTTCGACGCGGACACCGGCGGCACCGTGGAAGGGGCGGTGGAAGCCGTCCGGCTCGAGGAGGGCCTGCCGGTGCTCATCGTCAACGGGCGGCGGTTTTCGCTCTTTGACATCGTCGAAGTGCGGCAGAGCGCGTAGAGGGGGTGGACGCCGTGACGGACATTCGTCCCGGAATGGGCGTGCCGGGCGTCGGCCCGGTGGGGGCGCCGAGGACCACGCCGGCGCAGCCGCCGCGGACGGCGGGCGCGGACTTCCGCCGGGTGCTGGCGGAGCGGCTGGCGTCCGCCGAGGTGCGGTTTTCGGCCCACGCGGAAGCGCGGCTTCGGGCCGCGGGCGTGCGGCTGAGCCCCGAGCAGCAGCTGAAGCTGCGGGAGGCGGTGGACAAGGCGGCGGCCAAAGGCGCCCGGGAAAGCCTGGTGCTGATGGGCGACGTGGCGCTGATCGTCAGCGTCAAGAACCGCACGGTCATCACCGCCGTGGAAGGCGCCCGGATGAAAGAAAACGTGTTTACCAACATCGACAGCGCGGTCATCACGTAGCCGCGCGGAGTTCGGCAGCGGCAAGGCGGCGAGGCGCAAGCAAGGCTGGACCCGCCGAGGGAAGCCTGAGGCGCGGAACGACGGAAGCGCCTGGCCTCATCGTCGCCTACGCTGCCCGGCAAGGAGGGCGTTTAGACTATGATGAGGTCGCTGTTTGCCGGCGTCTCCGGGCTGCAGTCCCACCAGACCCGGATGGACGTCATCGGCAACAACATCGCGAACGTGAACACCGTCGGGTACAAGGCGGGCCGGGTCACCTTCGCGGACACGCTCTATCAGACCATCCGCTCGGCGTCGGCGCCGACGGCCACCCGGGGCGGCACCAACCCGGTGCAGGTCGGTCTCGGCGTGCGGGTGGCCAGCATCGACATCATCCACACCGCCGGCAGCCCCCAGCCCACGGGCCTGCAGACGGACCTGGCCATGAACGGCAACGGCTTTTTCGTCCTCAAGGAGGGCGAGCAGCTGCTGTTCACGCGCGCGGGCGTCTTCGATCTGGACGAAGCCGGCTGGCTCGTCTCCAAGGCCACGGGCTTGCGGGTGGCCGGCTGGAACGCCGTGGAAGGCGTCGTCGACACCAACCAGCCCATCGAGGAAATCCGGGTGCCCATCGGCCAGACCATTCCCGCCCGGGCCACGACGGAAGCGGTGTTCGAGGGGAATCTGGACGCCGAGGCCGGCGTGCCGGTGGGTCACGTGGTTCGGATGGTCCGGACCGTCAACGATGGTACCGACGACCACGTTGTCACCTTCGAGTTCACCAAGACCAGCGACACCACCTGGACCGTCACGGCCGTCGACGAGGACGGCAACTCGCTTGTCGTTTACGTAGGCGACCCGCCGTCGGACGTGCTGGTCTTTGACGAGCGGGGCCGGCTGACGACCAGCGGTGATCTGCAGGTGGAGGTGGACGGTTCCATCGTCCCGGTCATCGACGCGGACGACCTGGCCGACGAGGTCGCGGCCGTCCTTCCGGAGAATCCGAGGGTGCTAACGAC
>QGSR01000070.1 GCA_003387805.1 Bacillota bacterium
ACCGTCGACGAACTGCTGGAGTATCAAGCGGGCCGCAGGGCCGAACAGCAGGCGCTGGTGGACGAGGGCAGCGCCCAGGCCCGGCGGCTTATGGTCCTTTTCGCGCTGGTGTCCCTGATCATCGGCGCCGTGGCGGCCGTCACCGTCACCCGCAGCGTGGCGGGGCCGGCCCGGGCGGTGGCCGAGGCGGCCGACCGCCTGGCCGAAGGGGACCTGACCCTGGAGACGCTTCAGGTCAAGACCCGGGACGAAGTAGGCGACATGGCCAACGCCTTCAACCGCATGGTGCAAAACTTCCGGACGATGATGCTGTCCATCCGGGAAACCAGCGCGGAGCTGATGGAAAGCGGCCGGACGCTGCGGGAGATGACGGAGACGTCGGCGGAAGCCATGTCGCAGATCGTGGCCGCCATCAACCAAGTGTCCGACGGCGCGGTGCAGCAGGCGTCCCACTCCCACACGTCCGCGGAAGCCGCCGACCAGCTGCGCAAAGCCATTGACCAAATCGCCACGGGTGCCCAGCACCAGGCCCAGCAAGTGCAGGAAATCAACGCCCTGGTCCAGCAAATGTCCGCCGCGCTGGCGGAAGTGGCGGCCGCGGCCGAGGAAGTGGCCGAAGACGCCGACGGCGACCTGCAGACGGCGCAGGCCGGCGGCGAAGCGGTGCGGGCCGCGGTGCAGGGCATGGAGCGCATGCGGGACCGGGTGAACGACGTGTCGGAGCGCGTGCACGAACTGGGCCGGCTGTCCCAGCGCATCGGCGAGATCGTCGCGCTGATCAGCGACATCGCGGAGCAGACCAACCTGCTGGCGCTGAACGCGGCCATCGAGGCGGCCCGGGCCGGCGAGCACGGCCGCGGCTTCGCCGTCGTCGCGGACGAAGTGCGCAAGCTGGCGGAGAGCTCGTCCCGCTCGGCCGGGCAGATCAGCCAGCTCATCGAGACCATCCAGGCCGGCGTCCAGGAGGCCGTGGCCGCGGTGGAGAGCGGCACGCAGGAGGCCGAGGCCGGCTCGCAGCTGGCCGCGCAGGCCGGGGAGGCTTTGGACCAGATCGTGCAGAGCGTGGCGAAAAGCAGCGCCAACGCCCGCCGCATCGCCCAGGAGGCCGAGCGGGTCACGCGGCACAGCGAGAACATCGTGCGCAGCGTCAGCGAAGTGGCCAGCGTCGTCGAGGAGAACACCGCGTCCACCGAGGAAATGTCGGCGGCCAGCGTGCAGGTGACCGAGTCGCTGGCCGAGATTTCCGCGGTCGCGACGGAGACGGCCGCCTCCGCGGAGGAAGTGGTGTCCTCCGCCGAGCAGGTGAACCAAAACGTGGCCACGGTGCGGGACGCGGCCGTGGGCCTGACGGACATGGCCGCCCGGCTCAGCGATTTGGTGGCCCGTTTCCGGCTGCCGTCGGCCGGGTAAGGCGGGGCCCGGGCCCGAGGCGGACCCGCGGCCCGCGGATGTACGAAATCGTACATTCTTTTCCAGGGGCGTGGGGTAAGGTAGATGTGGTCTTAGTCCAATTCACGCTTTTGGGAAAGGATGTGCGGAGATGCTGATTGCCGAGAAGGACCGCGTGGCCATCCGCGAGATGTTCGGGGAAATGGTGAATCCGGTGCGGCTGGTCGTGTTCACCGAAGGCAGCCTGCAGCTCCCCGGCCGCCAGAAGTGCATGTACTGCGAGCAGACGGTGCAGCTGGCGCAGGAGCTGGGCGAGCTGTCGGACAAGCTCAGCGTCGAGGTGTACAACTTCGACGTCGACAAGGAGAAGGTGGACGAGTACGGCGTCGTCCGCGTGCCGGCCATAGCCGTCGTGGGCGAGAAGGACTACGGCGTGCGCTACTACGGCATTCCCGCGGGCTACGAGTTCACGGCCCTGCTGGAGGACATCATCGACGTGTCCAAGGGCACGACGGACTTGTCGGCCCACACGCTGGAGCAGCTGGCGCGGCTGGACGAGCCCGTGCACATTCAGGTGTTCGTCACGCCGACGTGCCCGTACTGCCCGGCGGCGGTGCGGTTCGCGCACAAGCTGGCCATCCACAGCGACTACGTGACGGCCGACATGGTGGAGGCCCAGGAGTTCCCCGAGATGGCGCAGCGCTACGGCGTGTACGGCGTGCCGCGCACGGTCATTAACGAGGACACGCACATGGAAGGCGCGATGCCGGAGGAGTACGCCATGCTGTACGTGCTCAAGGCGGCGGGCAAGCTGACGGAGGACGAAGCGGACCGGCTGGCGGCCATCATGCGGTAAACATCCGAGTTCACGGTGAGGGTGTGAAGGAAAGGGCGGCGCCGTGCGCCGCCCTTTCTCGTTGCGCCGCGCGTGCACCTGGCGCGCCGCGGCCTTTTCACCAAGACCGTCGGTTAGGAATAGGTTACTAGCACATTCCCGCCGAGGTCCCGGGCACTCGGTCCATCGATGGAGGTCACTGCCGGATGTCGGAACCGATGAACGGCATGCAGAGCCGCTGCGCCGCGCTGGCGGAAATCGTCAACGGCACGCCCGCGGTCGTGAATGGCGTGTGCTTGATCCAGTCGCTGCGCTCGGATCTGGCACCCGAGATACTGGGCATGAGGACCCGCTCGCCGCTGGTGTTGCCCGTGTTTTATTCCATCGAGGAGGACAACGGCGGCGCCGGCCACAGCGGCACGCTCAACCTGGGCGAGGCGGTGCTGCGCCAGCGCGAGGTCAACACCGTCATGGGCGTGCTGCGCCGCAACAACATTCTCGTGACGGCGCTGCACAACCACTGGCTGTTCGACGAGCCCCGGCTGATGTACATGCATTGGGAGGCCGTGATGGATCCGGCCCGGTTCCTGCAAATATCGCAGGAGGCGCTGACGGCCGCGGGCGTGATGACGCGGCCGTTGTGAGCGGACGGCCGTGGCTGCCGTGTTCCCGAACACCCCGGAAGGGAGACAGCGAGATGGCCGAAACCGGCCCGGAAAGCGGGCGCGGCTTCGGCCATCGTTTTTCGTTCATTTCGGCGGGCCCGGTGCAAACCAGACCCGGGCATCCGGTCAGTAGCGATACCGCGCCCGTTCGAGGACGTCTTCCGGAATGGTCAGGCCCATGCGGGCCGCGGCCTCCAGGTTCACGGCCAGGTCCAGGACTGCCTGGATTCCCGCCGGGGTCGGGGCGGGATCGCGGCCTTCGAAAAAAAGGCGCAGGGCCCACTCACCGGCCTGCCGGCCCAGCGGGATTTCGGCCAGGCCGTAGGCCGCGGCGGCGCCCCGCTGCGCCGTGGCGATGTCCGACGCGATGACGGGGATGCGGAACCGCTCGGCCACCGCCAGGACCGACTCCAGCGCCGCCACCACGGTATTGTCCGTCGGGATGAAGATGACGTCCACGCTGCCCACCAGCGACTCCGCGGCCTGGCGGACGTCCGTCGTGGAGCCGGCGGTCCGCTCCACCAGCGTCAGGCCGTACTCGGCTGCCCACTGCCGGGCCTCTTCGACCTGGATGACCGAGTTCAGCTCGCCGGAGTTGTAGACGACGCCGATGCGGCGGGCGTCGGGAATGATCTCCAGTACCAGCTTGATTTGCTCGCTGACGGGCGTCCAGTGGGTCGTCCCGGTGATGTTGCGGCCCGGCCGCTGGAAGCTGTCCACCACTTCCGCGCCGACGGGATCCCGCACGCCGGCGAAGACGATGGGGATCGTGTCCGTCAGCGACGCCGCCGCCTGCACCGGGCCGGTGGCGATGGCGAAAATGAGGTCGACCCGGTCCTGCACGAACTTCTCGGCGATGGTGTAGGAGACGCTGAAGTCGCCCTGGGCGTTGTGGTACTCGATGATGATGTCTTCACCGATGGCGTACCCGGCGTCTTCGATGGCCTGGATGAAGCCGACGCGGAACGCGTCCAGGGCCGGGTGCTCCAGAAACTGAACGATGCCGATGTGGACGGGACTGGCCGCGGCCGTGGCGCCGCCGGCGGCGAAACCGGCCGCCACGAGCAGCGCCAGCGCGATCCAGGCCGTCAGGCCGCCGAAACCGCCGGCCCGGAGCGGCCGCCGGCCGCGCCGTCGGCCCCGGCTCCAATGAGACGCGTCCACATCAACAACAGTCCGCTTGGTCAATGTCTGCTCCTCCTCTTGCTGAGCTCGTCTCCGCCGCGACGGACCGACGGTCGGACTGTCGCGGCCTCGGCTCGGCTTTTTCGGCGTGCCCCGGCCTGGACGTGCCGCTGCCGATGGGCTCCGGCTCCGGACCCGGAGGCTGTGCCGCCGGTGTCGAGCCCGGCGCCGCCGGAATCAAGCCCGGCGCTGCCGGTATCAAGTCCGGCGCCCCCGGCCCGCTGACGCAGGCGGAGCTTCGGCGTAGGCTCGTCGCTTCGCGGCACGCCGTTTCCATGAAAATGGCAATTCTTGATCCCGGCCGGCAATCCTGCCGCCGGGGGCCTGTTGGCCGTTCCGCGTTGGTCGCCGGCGATGTCGCGCTGGCCGCCGCCCGCGCCGATATGACTTTGGGCGCGCCGTGTCCTTCGCCGCCGGCGAAGCAGGTTAAGCCGCCGCCGAAAGGGAAAAGATGTCAAGTCAACGATGAAACTCGAACGGCCGCCGCCGGCGCTGCGACGCGGCCGGCGCGCACCGGCGGTGGAAGGAGGACGGAGCGTTTGGGCAAGCTGCTGCGCTTTTTGCGGCCCTATCGCGGGCAGGTTCTGCTCATTATGGGCCTCGTGCTGTTCCAGACGCTGACCGAGCTGTATTTGCCGGCGCTGATGGCCAGCATCGTGGACCGGGGCGTCGTCACCGGGGACATCGGCCACATCTGGCGTACGGGAGGCCTGATGCTGCTGGTGGCCGGCGTCGGCGTCGGCGCCGCGATCATGACCTCCCGGCTGTCTTCCCGCACGGCGTCCGCGTACGGACGCGACTTGCGCGGGCGCGTGTTCCGGCGGGTGACGGAGTTTTCCATGCGGGAGTTCGACGAGCTGGGCACCGCGACGCTGATCACCCGCACTACCAATGACGTGACCCAAGTGCAGCAAGTGCTGTTCATGACGCTGCGCATGTTCGTCAGCGCGCCGCTGATGGCGCTGGGCGGCGTGTTCATGGCCATTTCGACGGATCCCGGGCTGTCTTGGGTCATCGTGGCCGTGGTGCCGGTCTTGGGCGTTATCGTCGCGGCGGTGGCCGCCAAGGCGATGCCGCTTTTCCGGGCGCTTCAGGAAAAAATCGACACGCTGAACCGGGTGGTGCGCGAACGGCTGACGGGCGTGCGGGTGGTGCGGGCGTTCAACCGGGAGGCGTACGAGCGGCGCCGCTTCGACGCGGCCAACCGTGATCTGACGGACACCGGCGTGCGGGTGCACCGGCTCATGGCCGCCGGCATGCCCATGATGATGGTCGTGCTGAACATGACGACGGTGGCCGTCATGTGGTTCGGCGGCATCCGCATCGACCAGGGCCACATGCAAGTGGGTGCGCTGATGGCCTTCATTCAATACGTCATGTTGATCATGTTTTCGCTGTTGATGGTGACCATGATTTTCGTCATCTTTCCGCGGGCGGCCGTCTCCGCGGCCCGCATCAACGAAGTGCTGGAGATCGAGCCTGAAGTGAAGGACGCTCCGGACGCGAAGGCGGGGCCGGGGCCCGAGCCGGGCGTGGTGGAGTTCCGCCACGTGACGTTTCAGTACCCGGGCGCGGAGCAGCCGGCGCTGCGGGACATTTCGTTCCGGGCCGAGCCCGGCAAGACCACAGCCGTCATCGGCGGCACGGGCTCGGGCAAGTCGACGCTGGTGCAGCTTCTCGCCCGGTTTTACGACGCCACCGAGGGCCAGGTGCTGGTGGACGGCGTGGACGTGCGCCGGCGCTCCCAGGCGGACTTGCGGGCAGGCATCGGCTTCGTGCCGCAGAAGGCGGCGCTGTTCAGCGGGACCATCGCCGAGAACATCCGTTACGGCAAGGAGGACGCCTCCGACGAGGAGGTGCGCCGGGCCGCGGAGGTGGCCCAGGCGCTGGAGTTTATCGAGGCCATGGAGCACGGCTTCGACTCGCCGGTGGCTCAGGGCGGCGCCAACTTGTCGGGCGGACAGCGGCAGCGGCTGACCATCGCCCGGGCGCTGGTGCGCCGCCCGCGGGTGTACGTGTTTGACGACAGCTTCTCCGCGCTGGACTTCAAGACCGACGCCAAGCTGCGGGCCGCTTTGAAAGAGGAGACGCGGGACGCGACGGTCATCATCGTGGCCCAGCGGGTGAGCACGATTATGGACGCGGATCAGATCATCGTGCTGGACGAGGGCCGCATCGTGGGCCGCGGCACCCACGATGAGCTGCTGCGCACGTGCGACGTGTATCGTGAGATCGTCATCTCGCAGCTGGGAGAGGAGGCGGCGGCATGAGCGGCGCGACGGGCGGCGGGCACGGTGCCGCGGGCGGCGCGATGGGCGGCGGCGAGCACGGTGCCGCGGGCGGCGGCCACGGCGGGGGCCGGCTGGACGCCGGCCCGTACCGCGGGCCTCATGGCGATCGGCAGGGCGGCCCGGGCGGCCTCGCGACGGGCGGCCCGCACGGGGGCGGGCCGGTGCCGCCTCACGGGCGGCGCCCGGGCATGCCCCGTCCCCACGGCCCCATGGGCGTCGGCATGCCCGTGGAGAAGCCGAAAGATTTCCGGGGCACGCTGCGGCGGCTCTTGGGCTATTTGCGGCCCCGGATGCTGCAGATTGTTCTCGTCTTCATGATGGCCGCGCTGAGCACCGTGTTCGCCATCGTCAGCCCGCGGGTGCTCGGCAGCGCGACGACGGTTTTGTTTGAGGGATTCATGGCCCAGCGGGCGGGCGTGCCGGGCGCGGGCATCGATTTTGTCCGCATCCGGGAAATTTTGGTCTTGCTGTCGGGCCTGTACGTCGTCAGCGCCCTGTTCGCCTACCTGCAGCAGTACATCATGGCGGGCGTGGCCCAGGAAACGGTGTTCGAGCTGCGGCGCGACGTGGACGCCAAGCTGACGCGGCTGCCTTTGCGCTATTACGACGCCAACCCGCACGGGGACACGCTGAGCCGCATTACCAACGACGTGGACAACATCGCCAACACGCTGACGCAAAGCCTGACGCAGGCCATCACGTCGGTGGTCACCGTCGTCGGCGTCGTGTTCATGATGTTCAGCATCAGCCCCACGCTGGCCGTGGTGACCATGGTGACGCTGCCGTTGTCGGGCGTGGTGACCATGGGCATCGCCAAGCGGTCGCAGGCGCACTTTCGGGATCAGCAGCGCACGCTGGGCCAGCTCAACGGCCACGTGGAGGAGATGTACACGGGCCACGCCATCGTCAAGGCCTTCGGCCAGGAGGAGCGGTCGGTGGCCAAGTTTGACCGGCTTAACGAAGAGCTTTGCGAGGCGGGCTGGCGGGCGCAGTTCATCTCGGGCCTCATCATGCCGCTGATGGGATTCATCAACAACATCGGCTACGTCATCGTCAGCGTCGTGGGCGCGATTTACGTCACGCGGCAGGCCATCCAGATCGGCGACGTGCAGGCGTTTATCCAGTACGCCCGGCAGTTCGGCCAGCCCATCGTGCAGGTGGCCAGCGTGGCCAACATCATCCAGTCCACCATCGCCTCGGCGGAGCGGGTGTTCGAGCTCTTGGATGAAGACGAGGAGACGCCGGATCCGGCTCGCCCGGCCCGGCCGGCGGTGCGCGGCCACGTGCGCTTCGAAAACGTGTCGTTCCGCTACAAGCCCGACGTCCCCCTCATCGAGAACCTCAACGTCGAGGGCAAGCCGGGGCAGGTCGTGGCCATCGTGGGGCCTACCGGGGCGGGCAAGACGACGCTGGTGAACCTCCTCATGCGCTTCTACGACGTCGACGATGGGCGCATCACCATCGACGGCGTGGACATTCGCGACATGAAGCGCAGCGACCTGCGCGGCCTCTTCGGCATGGTGATGCAGGATACGTGGCTGTTCCACGGCACCATCCGGGACAACATCGCTTACGGGCGGGAGGGCGCCACGGAGGAGGAAGTGGTGGCCGCGGCCCGGGCGGCCTATGCGGATCACTTCATTCGCACGCTGCCCGACGGGTACGACACCGTCATCAACGAAGAGGCGTCGAATCTGTCGCAGGGACAGAAGCAGCTGCTGACCATCGCCCGGGCGCTTTTGGCCGACCCGGCCATCCTGATTTTGGACGAGGCCACCAGCAGCGTGGACACCCGCACGGAACTGCAGATCCAACGGGCTTTGCACGAGCTGATGAAGGGCCGCACCAGCTTCGTCATCGCGCATCGGCTGTCCACCATCCGAGACGCGGACGTCGTGCTGGTGATGAACGAAGGCCGCATCGTGGAGCAGGGCACCCACGACGAGCTGCTGGCCAAGGGCGGCTTTTACGCCGAGCTGTATCAGAGCCAGTTCGCCGCCGAGCGGGCGGGGTGAGTCCGTTCGGTGCGGGCCCGGGTGCGGGTCCGGTGTGGGTCCGGGTGCGGGCCCGGTGCGGGCCCGGTGCGGGCCCGGTGTGGGTCCGGATGCGGGTCCGGGTGCGGGCCCGGAGCGGGTCCGGGTGCGGGCCCGGAGCGGGTTCGGGTGCGGGCCCGGTGTGGGTCCGGGCCCCGGGCTTGCCCGTTCCCGGCCCCCCTGCGGGGCACCCGCGGCATGCCCCCCCGCGGGTCCGACCATTTGCTGATG
>QGSR01000348.1 GCA_003387805.1 Bacillota bacterium
CTCCGGGTTGGCCGTGACCACGTGGGCTCCGCCCGGGGGCTGCGCGGAAAGAGGCTGCGCAGTCGCCGTGGCGGTTCCGGCCGACGGCCCGGTAGTCCCTTGCGCATCGGTGAGCCGGGCTTGCACAATCAAGTCTGCGATGCGCCGGCGCGCCTCGGCCAACGTCACCGCGTCGATTTCAACACCCAGGATGGAAACCCGCTGCGGGGACTGGTCCGTGTTCATCGAATCGCCCGCGCCTCCAACGTACCTCTCAATTGCTCAAGGCGAGCCCGTTCCTGCCCGGGAAACCCGCCCGGCCCAGGGCCCGGACAGCCGTCAGCCGGGCCCGGGCGGCCAGTTCGGGCACGGCATCGTGCAGTCGTTTCACCTGATTCGTGCGGTTCCGCCACGCACGCTCCAGCACCGATCCCAAAGTGTGCGCCGCGGCCGCCTCGGCGCCGATGAGGCACGACTCCCGCGGGAGGCCGAGCTCGTCCACGTGCGCGGCCACTTTGGGGTCGTCGGACAGGGCGACAAACGGCGTCCCGGCACACGCAGCGAGAATGAGGCCGTGGAGCCGCATGGTGATGCACAGATCGAGCCGGGAAAACCGGTGTATCCACTCCACCGCGCCGGCCGTTGGGGCGCCCACCCGTCCGGACGCCCGGCTTTCGCCCACCGGCGGCCCGTCCGCCGCCCTAAACAAGTCCTCCGGCTCTACGACCCTTGAAGCCGCACCGCGCGCGGCCAGCTTCCGGCGCAGGCCTTCGAGCACCGGACCGTCGGCGGCGGGATGCAGCGGCAGCGGCACCACGTAGGCGTCCCACTCGTCCAGGCGAAGCCGCAGGGCCGCGGCCAGGGCGTCCAGCACCCGGTTCGTCGCGGCGTCTCCGTCCGGCCCGGGAACAGGCCGCAGACACAACCCGATGAGCCGGCCGCCTTGGGGGCCCAGGGCGTCGCCTCTTCGGCCTGCCGAAACGGCCGGGCCGCCCGAGGCTGCCGGGCCGGCCGGCGCGCCGCCGGAAGCCGCGGCGCCGGCAGCCGCCGGGTCGGGCGACGCCGCAGCGGTCGCGACGGGCGCGGGGGCCCCGGGCCCAAAGGCGAAAACGGGCCCCGCCGTGATCGTAACGGCGGCGGGATCGACGCCGAGCTCCAGGAGCATCTCGTACGACAGCCGGTCGCGCACCGTCACCTCGGCGGCGCCGTTCAGGGCCCGGGCGGCCAGCCGCCGCAGCCAAGGGCGGCGCAGCGGTCCGATGCCTTGGGCGTAGACAAACACCGGGACGCCCATCCACCGCGCCAGGCGCATCAATCCGGCGTAGTACGGGACGCTGCGCCAGCTGGTGGCGTCCTGCAGCAGGCTGCCGCCGCCGCTGATGAACAGGTCGGCGCCGCGCAGCGCCCCCAGCACGGACGGGAGATGCATCCGGGGCACGGCTTCGACACCGCAGCGAGCCGCCGTGGCCGCCGGGTCGGCCGAGAGCACCACCAGCCGGGCCCCCGGCGCCAGCGCCCGCAAGTCCCGCACCATCGCTTCCAGGATGGCTTCGTCGCCGGCGTTGCCGAACCCGTAGTAGCCGGAAATGACGATCTTCACGGGAAACGCATCCTCGTCTCGTCCGCCGGCCGCGGGGAAATCTCGCTTCTTCCCGGACCGACGCCGCGACCGCCCCGCGACCCGCGCCATCGCTCCCACACCGACCACGCAGCCAGTCCCGCGGCGCCCACGGCGGCGCCCAACAGCAGCCCGTAGGCCGAGCGAACGGCGCTGACGGCCAGGCCCACATGGGCGTGGGCGAACGTGTTGATCACGGAAATGGCAGCCACGGTGCCCGCCACGACGAAGGGCCAGCCCGCGCCTCGCCGCCCGCCGGCAAAAAAGGCCAGACCCATCAGCAGGGCCGGATAGCCCAGCAGGAACTCCTTCGTGCGGGGCCGCACCACCAGCCACTCCTCCAGGGCCTCCCGGGCCGCCAGTTCCCACGCGGACACCGGAAGCAGATGGTTGCCCGTCCGGGCCACCATGACGAACAACGCAAGGGCCGCCGCCGCTGCTATGACGACGTGCCGCCAGCCGACGGCCGGCGCCGGCCGGTCCCGGCTCGGTTCACGGCCGGGCTCGCGGTCCGGCACAGGGCCCGCTTGATGGCCTGGCCCACGGTTCGTTCCACGGCTCCGGCGCGCCGAGCCCGCCGTCAGCGATGTCAGGGCTGGCACCGACTCCAGGGCCCACAAAGCCGCCACCAACGCCAGCGGCAGCACGTGGGCCAGCTTCACGCCCCGGAACTGCTCGAGTTTCAAGAAAAACCGGCTGTCGGCCAGCGCGGCCACGACCAGCGCTGCGCCCGCCGCGGTCACGGCCATGACTCGCAGAAGCCCCCAAATTGTGGCGGCGGCCACACCCGCAGACCGCCGGCCCTCCGCCCCCGCCCCGGCCGGGGCGCCCGGCCCGGGGGTTTGCTTGTTTCCCACTCC
>QGSR01000071.1 GCA_003387805.1 Bacillota bacterium
CATCGTCGTGCAAAAGTTCGGCGGAACGTCGGTGGTGACGCCGGCGGCTCGGCGAAACGTCACGGCGCGCATTCGCGAGGCGCTGGCGGAAGGGCTGCACGTGGTGGCCGTGGTGTCGGCCATGGGCCGGGCGGGGGATCCGTACGCGACGGACACGCTGCTGGGCTTGCTGGGCGATGACGGCGGCGCCGAGGCGGACCCGCGGGAGCGGGATCTGCTGGCCGCCTGCGGGGAGATCATCGCCTGCGTCGTGCTGGCCCACACTCTGCGGGCCGAAGGCGTGCCCGCGGCGGCGCTGACCGGCCGCGAGGCGGGCATCATTACCGACGACAATTTCGGGAGCGCGCGCGTGCTGCGGGCCGAGCCCGAGCCGGTGCTGGCCCACTTGCGGAAAGGGCGGGTGGCCGTCGTCGCGGGATTCCAGGGCGTGACCGAAGACGGCCACGTCACCACCCTGGGCCGCGGCGGCAGCGACACGACGGCCGCCGTGCTGGGCGTGGCCCTCGGCGCCGAGCGCATAGACATTTTCAAGGACGTGCCGGGGGTGTTCACCGCGGATCCGCGCCTGGTGCCGGACGCGGTGCTGCTGAAGCGGGTGGCGTACCGGGAGGTCGCGGAGCTGGCCCACTCGGGCGCCAACGTCGTCCACCCGCGGGCCGTGGAGATCGCGATGGAAGGGCGCATCCCGCTGCGCATTCTGGCGGCGGACGGCTCCTCGCCCGGCACCCTGGTGACCGACGGGGCCGCCGGCCGGGGCTCGGCGCTGGAGCTGGACCGGGTCGTCACCGGCGTCGCCCACGTCCCGCGGCGGGTCCGGTTCCGCCTGCCGGCCCTGGACGAGGGGGGCGCGGGCGCGCGCACGCTGGCGCTGTTCGAGGCCCTGGGCGCCCGGAGGGTCAGCGTGGACATGATCGACGTGTCCGATGCGGGCGTCGGCTTCATCGTCGCGGCCGCCGACCGGCGGAAGACCGAGGGGGTGCTGGAGGCCGCGGGCCTGCGCTACACCGTGCGCGACGGGCTGGCGAAAGTGTCCGTCGTCGGCGCCGGGATGCACGGCGTGCCGGGCGTCATGGCTCGGGTCATGCGGGCGCTGGACGCGGCCGGCACGGAGCTTTTGGCTACGGCCGACTCCCACGCCAGCATCGCGTGCCTGGTGCCGGCGGAGGACGTGCCGCGCGTCGTGCAGGCGCTGCACGACGAGTTCGGTCTCGGGGTCGCAGAAGGACAACGGGAGGCGACGGTCCATGAAGCTGGGTAGCTTGCTGACGGCCATGGTAACGCCCTTCAAGCCGGACGGAGCGCTGGACGCCGTGCAGGCGGCCCGCCTGGCCCGGCACCTGGTGGACATCGGCAACGAAGGCGTCGTCGTCGCCGGCACCACCGGCGAGTCGCCGACGCTGACCGATGAAGAAAAGCTGGAACTGTTTCGCGCCGTGGTGAGCGAGGTGGGGGGCCGGGCCACGGTGGTGGCGGGCACCGGCACCAACGACACGCGGCACAGCGTGGAGCTGACGAAGGAAGCGGAGAAGCTGGGGGTCGACGCGATCATGGCCGTCGTGCCGTACTACAACCGCCCGCCCCAGGAAGGGCTGTACGAGCACTTTAAGGCTATCGCCGAGAGCACGTCCCTGCCCGTGATGCTGTACAACATCCCGTCCCGCACGGGCGCGGGGCTGGCGCCGGAGACGGTGGCGCGGCTGGCGGAAATCGACAACGTGGCGGCCATCAAAGACTCCTCGGGCGACCTCGCGTACGTGTCCGAGCTGCGGCGGCGGACGCCCGAGGATTTTCTTATCTACAGCGGCGACGACGCGCTGACGCTGCCCATTCTGGCCGTGGGCGGCGCGGGGGTGGTGAGCGTGGCCGGGCACTTGGTGGGACGCCGCCTGCGGGCCATGATTGAGGCGTTTCAAAAGGGTGATCACCGCACCGCCGCGGCCATCAACATGGAGCTTTGGCCGATTTTCAAAGCGATGTTCGTCACCACGAATCCCATCCCGGTGAAAGCCGCCGTCAACTTGATGGGGCTGGAGGCGGGGCCGGTGCGGCCGCCGCTGCGCGAGCCCACGGAGGAAGAACTCAACGCGATACGAACCGTTCTCAAGGAGAGCGGCCTTTTGAGCTAGGAGGAATTTCGAAGCAATGCCTGTATCGGAAAACGCCGTCGCCGTCATCCCTTTGGGCGGCCTGGGCGAAGTCGGAAAAAATATGTGGCTCATCGAGACGCCCGACGACATCGTCGTCGTCGACGCGGGCGTCATGTTTCCCGAGGAAGATTTGCTGGGCGTCGACCTGGTCATTCCCGACATTTCGTATTTGAAAGAGAACAAGGACAAGGTGCGGGCCGTGCTGCTCACCCACGGCCACGAAGACCACATCGGCGCCCTGCCGTATTTGCTCAAAGAAGTGCCCGTGCCGGTGTACGGCACCCGCATGACGCTGGGCCTGGTGCGGGCCCGGCTGCAGGAGCACGAGATCAACGGCGTGGAGATGAAGGAGGTGCGGGCCGGGGACCGGATCCGGGCCGGCAAGCTGCGCATCGAGCTCATCCACGTCAATCACAGCATCCCCGGCGTCGTCGCGCTGGCGGTGGACACGTCCGCGGGCGTCATCGTTTTCGCCACGGACTTCAAGTTCGACCACACGCCCATCGACGGGCGGCCCACCGACGTGCAGCGGCTGGGGCAGCTGGGCGCGCGGGGCGTGCTGGCGTTGTTCTCCGACTCGACCAACGCGGAGAAGCCCGGCTACACGCCGTCGGAGCGCATCGTGGGCGAAGGGTTCTCGGACATTTTCCGCAACGCGAAAGGCCGCATCGTGGTGGCCACGTTCGCTTCCAACGTGCACCGCATCCAGCAAGTGTTTGACGCCGCGGCGGTGGTGCGGCGGAAAGTGTGCGTCGTGGGCCGCAGCATGGTCAACGTGGTGCGCATCGCCTCGGAGCTGGGGTATCTGAAGTTCCCCGAAAGCATGCTTATTGACGTGGCGGAGGTGGACGACTACCCGCCGGACCGGGTGGTGGTGCTGAGCACCGGCAGCCAGGGCGAGCCCATGGCGGCCCTGTCGCGGATGGCCGCTTCCGAGCACCGTCAGATCCGGATCGTGCCGGGCGACACGGTCATCATCTCCGCGCATCCCATTCCGGGCAACGAGCGGCTGGTGGGCCGCACCGTCAACCAGCTCTACAAGCTGGGCGCGCAGGTGGTCCACGGTGAGGCTCAGGGCGTGCACGTGTCGGGCCACGCCGCCCAGGAGGAGCTCAAGTGGATGCTCAACTTGTGCCGGCCGAAATATTTTATCCCGATTCACGGCGAATACCGCATGCTGTGGCAGCACGCGCAGCTGGCCATGTCCGTGGGCGTGCCCGAGGAAAACGTGTTCCTGCTGGACATCGGCGACGTGCTGGAGTTTCGGGCCGACGGCACCGCGGCCGTCACCGGGCGGGTGCCTTCGGGGCAGGTGTTCGTGGACGGCCTGGGCGTGGGCGACGTGGGCAACGTGGTGCTGCGGGATCGGCGCCAGCTGTCCCAGGACGGCATTTTGATCGCGGTCGTCACCATCGACAAGCGCACCGGCGCGGTGGTGGCGGGGCCGGACATCGTCTCCCGGGGCTTCGTCTACATTCGGGAATCGGAGGAGCTGCTGGAGGAAGCGCGCGTGCGGCTGCAGGAAACGCTGGCCGAAATGAGCGAGCGTCAAATCACGCAGTGGAACGTGCTGAAAAACAACATGCGCGATGCGCTGAGCCGTTTCCTTTACGAGCGCACCAAGCGGCGGCCCATCATTTTGCCCATCGTCATGGAAGTGTAAGTTGGGCGCATGATTGGGGCGGGGGAGCCTCATACTAGCCCCGTGCACGAAGGCGGACCCGCCGGCGGCCGGCGCCGCCGGCGGTCCCGCCCATCCGTGAAAGCGAGGCCGGCCCGTGAGCGAACAGAGCTCCCTCCTCCCGACGTGGGCCATGGACGACCCGATTCCGGTTTGCGACGAGCCGGAGACCGAAGGGCCGGCGGAGTCCGCCCGCCCGGAGGCTCTGCGGCTGCCGGGCGCGGTGCAGCCGCCCGACGGGCAGCCGCCGGGCATTCACGTTCTGTCCATTATCGGCCAGATTGAGGGCCATCTGCTTCTCCCTTCGAAAAACAAGACGACCAAGTACGAGCACGTGCTGCCGCAGCTGGTGGCCGTCGAGCAGGATCCGAGGATAGAGGGCCTCCTCGTCATTTTGAACACCGTGGGCGGCGACATCGAGGCGGGGCTGGCCATCGCGGAGATGGTGGGCAGCCTCTCCAAACCGACGGTGTCGCTGGTCCTGGGCGGGGGCCATTCCATCGGCGCCCCCATCGCGGTGGCCGCGGACATGAGCTTCATCGCGCCCACCGCGACCATCACCATTCATCCCATCCGCCTGAGCGGCCTCGTCATCGGCGTTCCCCAGACGTATGAGTACCTGGACAAAATGCAGGACCGGGTCATCCAGTTTTTGGTCAAACATTCCCGCATCACCGAGGCGCGGCTGCGGGAGGTGATGTTCCGCACGGGCGAGCTGGTGCGGGACGTGGGAACGGTGTTGATCGGCCGGGACGCGGTGGAAATCGGGCTCATCGACCAGCTGGGCGGCCTGCACGACGCGCTGCGCGCCTTGCAGCGGCTCATCGCCGTGCGGCGGGCCGCACCGGCCGGGCATGCCGGCGCCCAGGCGGTCCATAACGGGCCGCTGAGGCCGTGGCGGGGGGCCGGGGGGTCGGTCTTCCGCCGGCCCGCCGGCGCCGGAAGGGGGGACAACGGTGCTGTGGACCGTCATGCCCATGGACGTGGTGATGGATGAAGACGACGCCCCCGCGTCCTTTGTCGAGATGTCCGTCGGCAGGAGCCGCCTCGTGCTGGAGCACGGCCCCGACGGCACCGCGCGCGTGCACCGGCTGCTGTCCACCGACCCGGCCGACTATTTGCGGCCCGAATGGCAGCCGGGCGCGGCGTGGCCGCCTCAGGGCCGCTGACCCCCGCCTTGTGCCGGGAACGCCTCCGCATAGCCTCGCCCGGCGCCGGAAACAATTTGGTGGACGGCGAACGACGGCCGGCCCGGCGGACCGCCGCCCGGCGCCGGCGGGGGAGGCGAGGGGCATGCTGCGGAGAATTTTGTCGGCGTGGAAGCTGGTCACGGCCATGGGCATCGCCCTGCTCCTTCTGCACGGGGCGCGGCCCGAGCACGCGTCGTCCCAGATGTGGTTCGGCTGGGGGGGGGTGCGGGGCGACGAGCTGGAGCTGCTGGCGCGGCTGGTGGCCGCCGAGGCCGAGGGCGAACCCTACGCCGGCCAGGTGGCCGTGGCCGCGGTCGTCCTGAACCGGGTGGACAGCCCGCAGTTTCCCAACAGCATCAGCGGCGTCGCCTACCAGCCCCTGGCCTTCGAATCGGTGAGCAACGGCCTGATTTGGCGGCGCCAGCCGTCGGCCCAGGCGTACAACGCGGCCCGCGACGCCCTGAACGGCTGGGATCCCTCCTACGGCTCCTTGTTTTTCTGGAATCCGAGCAAGCCGGTAAGCCCGTGGATTTGGACCCGCACTATCGTCGTCCGCATCGGCAGCCACGTGTTCGGACGCTGACGGAGCCCGCCAGGGGCGGGCGGCCCGCCGGGAGAGAAGGGTGGAGGGGACGGTGAGCGCCGGGTGAGCGAAGCGCAACAGTGGACCGGGACGGAACGCCGCTGGCGCGCCGTGGCCGCCCTGCTGTCGGTGCTGCTTCTGGCCGCGCTCGTCTGGGGCGCCCTGGAGCGGACGGAGCGGGTGCGGGCCGAGCGAATGTACACGGCCCAGTTTCAGCGGGCGTTGTTCGAGCTCATCGCGCAGGTGGAGCAGACGGAGCTGCTGATGGCGAAAAGCCTGGTCTCCGGTTCGGACCCCAGGCGAGTCATGTACTTGACCGACGTCTGGCGGCAGTCCTTCGGGGCGCAGGCCAGCCTGAACCAGCTGCCCCTGGGCGCGGGCGCCCTGATGCGCACGTCCCAGCTGCTGACCCAGGCGGGTGACTACGCCTACATGCTGGCCCGAAAAACCGCGCGGGGCGACGCGGTGTCCGAGGACGACTGGCGCACGTTGGGCGAGCTGCAGCGGCAGGTGCGCGTCATCGCCGAGCAGCTTCACGGCGTCCCGGGCGACCCGGCCCCCCGCGCCATGAGCCGGGGCGGGCTGCACCGCCCGGCCCGCGGGCGGCTGGACGACGGCCCCGGGGCCTTTCGCGACGGCTTCCAACGGCTGGAGCTGCAGCTGGCCGAGTTCCCGACGCTCATCTACGACGGCCCGTTTTCGGATCACGTGCTGCAGCGGGAGCCGAAAGGGCTCGCGGGTCCGGACATCGACGCGGACGAGGCGCGGCGCGTCGCCCGGGAGTTCTTGCCCTACGACCTGAGCGAGGACGACTTGACGGCCCCGGGCGAAGTCGAGGGGCCCGTGCCCGCCTTCCGCGTGCGGGCCATGCGGCGCGCCGGGCTCATCGACGTGGACGTGTCGAAAAAGGGCGGCCACGTCGTCTGGATGCTGGACGCGCGGCCCGTCGGCGAGACCAATCTGTCCCTCGACGAAGCCGTGCAGAAGGCCCGGCAGTTTCTGGCCCAACGGGGCCTGGCCGCCATGGAGCCCACGTGGGCGTCGGCCGCGGGCCACCGGGCTGTCATCCCCTTTGCGGCGGTGGAGGAGGGCGTCGTCATTTATCCCGATTTGGTGAAAGTGACGGTGGCGCTGGACAACGGCGACATCGTCGGCTACGAGGCCATGGGCTACCTGATGTCGCACCACGACCGCACCATCCCCCGGCCCGCGCTGAGCGAAGAGGAGGCCCGGGCGCGCGTGAGCCCGCTCTTGTCGGTGGGCCGGGGACGCTTGGCCCTCATTCCCCTCGAGACGCTGGAAGAGGTCTTGACGTGGGAGTTTCCCGCCGACCTGGACGGCGACCCGTACATCATCTACATCAACGCGGCGACGGGCGACGAGGAACGCATCCTGAAGCTGCTCCAGACCGAGGAGGGAACGCTGGTCATCTGACTTTCATCCGGGACCGCACCACACCGCCGCCGCGCCAGCGGCGGCTTTTTTGTGCCCGGCTCCGTCCGCCCGCCGCCGGGAGGAGCGGCGTTCCCCGAAGCAGAAATAGGCTAAGCGAAGACAGCGGACCGGGGCGTCCGCGGCTTCGGCTTCGGACACGGGGCCGAAGGGCGCAGCTGCAGGCAGGGGAGTCGGAGTCGTTGGAGAACTTGACAGACAATTTGGCGCGTGTGCGCGAGCGGGTGCGGCGCGCCGCGGAGCGGGCCGGCCGCAGCCCCGAGGAGGTGACCATCGTCGCCGTCACCAAGGGCGTGGACGCGCCCACGGTACAGGCGGCGCTGGAGCTGGGCGTGGCCGACATCGGCGAAAACCGCGTCCAGGAGGCCCGCGCCAAGTTTCCCGAGCTGGTGTTTCCGCCGGGCGCGCGCCGGCACATGATCGGGCACTTGCAGAGCAACAAAGTGCGGCACGCGCTGCAGCTTTTCGACATGATTCACTCGCTGGACCGGCCGTCCCTGGGCGAGGCGCTGTCCCGGCGCGCGACGGCGCTGGGCGTCGAAGTGCCCGTGCTGGTGCAGGTCAACGTGGCCGGCGAAGCGACGAAACACGGGGTGGCGCCGGAGCGGGTGCTGGACTTCGTGCGGGAGATGGCCAAGCTGCCGGGTCTGCGGATCGAAGGCCTGATGACCATGGCGCCTTTTGCCGAAGACCCCGAGACGGTGCGGCCGGTGTTCCGCCGGCTGCGGGAGCTGCGGGACCAGGTGGCGGAGGCGGACATTCAGGGGGTGCACATGCATTGTCTATCCATGGGGATGACCAACGACTTCGAGGTCGCGGTCGAGGAAGGGTCGACCATGGTGCGGATTGGGACGGCGCTGTTCGGGAAGAGGACGCCGTGAGCGAGCCCGCGCCCGCCAACAAAGGATTTATCGACAAGGTGTTCAATTTTCTCGGGATCGAACAGGAGCAGGCGGCCGCGGGAGATGCCCAGCCCGCGGAGGCGCCGCTGTCCCGCGAGCCTGCGTCCGAACCCCGGCGGGGCCGGCTGGTGAGCCTGCCCGGCTCGCGGCGCGGCGACGGGCAGCTGCTGAGCGTGGTGGTGCAGCGGCCCACCAGCTTCGACGACGTGCAGATGGTGGCCGACTGCCTGAAAGAGCGCCGTCCCGTCATTTTGTCCGTGGAGCTGGTCCCGAAGGAGATCGCGCGGCGGCTGGTGGACTTCGTCAGCGGCGCGGCCTACGCGCTGGACGGGCGCATGGTGCGGCTCAGCGAGGCGCTGTTCTTGTTCACGCCCAGCAACGTGGTCATCGAAGTGCCGGAGGCCGCCGCGCTGGAAGGCTACGACGACTTCGAGGTGGAACGCTGACATGGCGGGCACGCTGGCTTGCATCGGAGTGGGCGCCATGGGCGAGGCACTGGTGGGCGGCATGGTGCAGGCGGCACTGGTCGCGCCGGAAGACGTGTTCGTGGCGGACGCGGACGATGTGGTCGCCCGGTCGGGGCCCACGCGGCAGTGCGGGGGGGCGGCGGGCGCCCCCGGCTCGGGCCCGCCGGGGGGGCCCGGTGCCCGTGGGGCGCGA
>QGSR01000349.1 GCA_003387805.1 Bacillota bacterium
CCGAGCTCATCATCGCCGACGAGCCCATCTCGGCCCTGGACGTGTCCATCCGGGCCCAGGTCATCAACCTGATGAACGCCCTGAAGCGGACCATGGGGCTGACGTACTTGTTCATCGCCCACGACTTGTCCGTCGTCCGCTTCATCACCGACCGGGTGGCGGTCATCCACCGCGGCCGGCTGGTGGAGCTGGCGGAAACCGAAGAGCTGTACGAAAACCCCGTGCACCCGTACACCCGCAGCCTGCTGTCGGCCATCCCCGTGCCCAACCCGCGGGTGGAGCGCCACCGGAAAGTGTTTTACTACGATCCGACGGTGCACGACTACGACACGAACCCGCCGTCATGGGTGGAGATTGCGCCCGAGCACTGGGTCTTGGCCAACGAGCGCGAGCTGGAGCAGTACCGGCGCGAGTACGAGGAGCGGAACCGCCAGCGGGCGATGTGAGCGGCACCGCCAGCGGGGCGACGTGAGCGGAACCGCCAGCGGGCGATGTCAGCGGAACCGCATGTGAGCTGTGTGGGTCCGCCGAGGGCGCCCAACCCGTCGAAGCGTCGAGCTCGGCGGGTCCGGTGGGCCCGGTGGGCCTTGTGATGCAGGCCGGCCGAAGGAGATGACCATGCACGCCAGAAACCTCTTGGTATTGCAGGACGAAGCTTTGCGCGAGGTCCTGCACGACGCTTGGCACGGTGCTATGCACGACGCTTCGCAGCACGACGCTTCGCACGATGCTATGGACAACGCTTCGCACGATGCTACGGACGACGCTTCGCACGATGCCATGCACGACGCACGGCGGGACGCCCGTCGTTCGGACGCAGCGCGTTCGGACGCAGCGCGCTCGGACGCAACGCGCGGCGTCGTCTTCGAAGACGGGGCGCTGACGCTGGCGCCGGGCTCGGTCGAAGGCGTCCTTGAATCCCCGGCGTTCACCCTGCCCGCTTTCACCGAACTGGTCGCGTCGTGGAACTCCAGTACGCCGCCCGGCACCTTCGTCGAGCTGGCGGTCCAGGTGCGGACCGGCGGCGGCTGGTCCCGCTGGTTCACCTACGGCCGCTGGGCCGACGGGGGCGCCAACACCGGCAGCGTCCCCGCTCAACGCGACGAGCACGCGGTCCTCGACGTGGACCTGCTCCGGGTGCTTAACGGCACCGCCGACGCGGTGCGGTTCAGGCTGCACCTGGGCCGGACCGGCGCCGGCCCCCTTTCCGGCCTCCCTACGGCCCCGCGGGTGCGCCTCGTTGCGTTTACCTACGCTCCCGCTGAGCCGTCCGGCCGTCCCTACGTCCACGAGAACATCACGCTGAACGTGCCGGCCAGGGCTCAGCTGCCCGTTCCCAACATCGGGCGCATCATCTGCAGCCCCACGTCCCTGGCCATGGTGATGCAGTACTACGGGCACGAGGAGGCCACGGAGGACGTGGCCGCCGGGGCGAAAGACAACGGCGCCGGCATTTACGGCAACTGGTCCTACAACGCCGCCTACGCCGGCGAAAAGGGCTTCACCGCCTGGGTCGAACGCTGCGACTCGTTCGAAGACGTGAAGGACTACCTGAAAAGCGGCGTGCCCGTGGTCGCATCGATTCGCACCGCCAAGGACGACCCGCTGCCGGGCGCCGTCATGCCCTACCCCGCCGGCCACCTGCTCGTGATCACCGGTCTGACCGAGGAGGACGGCCAACGCTTGGTCCTCGTCAACGACCCCGCCGCCCACACCGAGGACGACGTGCCGCGACGCTACCCGCTGGACCGCTTCCTGCAGACGTGGCGGAACGTCATCTACGTTGTGCAACGATAAAGGAGTTGTACAACGATAAGGGACGAGCCTCGGCTCGTCCCTTCCTTGCGTTCTTGCTGCGCCCCCTGCCGAGTGAGGTCCTTGGACCGGACCTGGCCATGGCGTTTGGACGCGGCCGCGTGCGAGGCCGGACTTTGTACTCCGGTGACAACCGATTTGTCGTGCAGTGACACTATTGACAATGAGTTCGGAAAACAGTGACACCGGAGTACAAAGTTCCGCTGCCCGTTGATCGCCGGCAAGGGGCCGGCGCCGACGGCGGCGGCCGCACCCACGGAAAGCGCGTCAGTGATGACGTTTCCGCAGCCACCTAGTTGCTGGAAAACACCGCCGCCGGCGCGAACCGTGGCGCCGAACCGGACTTTGTACTCTGGTGACCGCGACTTCGCCGACGAACGACACCAATGACCCTGGCTGCGCCACACGCTGACACTAGAGTACAAACTCGGGCCGCCCGTCACAGGAACTCGTACAGTCCCAGGAAGTAGGCCTTCTCTCCACGGCTCAGGCGCCGCCCGCCGTAGCCTTCGTAAAACGCCTCCAGGTCGGCCGCATGACCGAAGGCTACGGGCTTGCGGCGGGTGGCCAGCGCCAGGTCGCAGCGCGGGTGCCCCCCAGGCCCCCCCGACCCGGCTCTTTTACACCTCCCCGA
>QGSR01000350.1 GCA_003387805.1 Bacillota bacterium
CGCTGGTGCCCGTGCCGTTGCACCCGTCCCGGCTCGAAGACCGCGGGTTCAACCAGGCCGAAGTCCTGGCCCGGGTCGTGGGTGAGTGGGTAGGCCGGCCGGTGTGGGCCGACGCGCTGCGGCGGGTGCGCAAGACCGAGACGCAGACGAAGCTGTCGGCCCGCGAGCGCCACGCCAACGTGCGGGGCGCGTTCCGTCCGTGGCGGGCGGCGCGCCTCGCGGGGCGGCGGCTGCTTTTGGTGGACGACGTGTACACGTCGGGCGCCACGGTGGAGGAGGCGGCCCGGGTTTTGTTGAAAGCCGGAGCGGCGCAGGTGAACGTGCTGTGCCTGGCGGTGGGCGTGCGGCCCGCGGAATGGCTGGAGGCGGGGTAGGCCGCATGGCCGCCACAAATTGGCACTCAAGCCCGCCGGACCGTGTGCCGAAGTCGTAATTAGAACGTAATCGGGGTGGCGTCTACAGTGAAGATCTCCAATAGACAAGTCGAGCAGGCGGCCAAGCTCTACGCGGCGCAGCTGCGGACGCGGCCCGTGGACAAAGCGGGCGGCGCCGGTTCGCTGCGGCGTCCGGACCAGGTGGAGCTGTCCCGGGAGAGCCGGGAAGTGCAGGCGGCGTTCAAAGCCATCGCCGAGACGCCCGACGTGCGGGCGGACTTGGTCGCTCGTCTCAAAGCGGAAATCGAAGCCGGCACGTACCACGTCACCGGCCGGGAAGTGGCGCGCAAGATGCTGGCCCGGTCGCTGGCGGACCGCCTGATGTGACGGGTGGCGAAGCCATGATGCGGCAGCGGGTCGGGGCGGCTTTGACCGACGAGGGTACGCTGGAGCGGCTGGCGAAATTGCTGACCGCTCAGTGCGGCGTGCTCCGGGAGCTGGTTTCCGTGGCGGCGCGGCAGAAGCAGGCGCTGCTGGAGGGGGACCAGCCCGGCGTCGAAGCCACCACCAAGGAGCAGAACGAGCTGCTGGCCGAGCTGCAGCGGCTGGAGGCCGAGCGTCTGGCGCTGCTGCGCGCAGGAGCCGTTCAGGAAGCCGAGGGCGGCGACGAGGCGGTCGCGGAGACCGTCGCGGAGGCCGTGACGCTGGAGGAAATCATTTCCGGCGCGCCGGCCGAGGACGCGCGGCGGCTGTCGGGGCTGCGGGACGAAGCCCGGTCGCTGGTGGACGAGCTGTCTGCCCTGAACGAGACCAACGCCCAGCTGCTGAAGCAGGAGCTGGCTTTGATTGAGCTTTACATGAGCATTCTCAGCCCGGAGGCGGGCGCCGAGGTGTACGGCGACCCGGCCCGGGGCCGGCGGCCCGCCGGCGGCGCGTCCGTCGCCTTTGACACCCGGGCTTGACGGGGCAGGCATGAAACGAGGGAACAGGCCATGCGTTCAACGTTTTTCGGCATAGACATCGCCCGCCGGGCGCTGCAGGCCCAGCAGCGGGCGCTGGACGTGGTCGGGCACAACATCGCCAACGCCAACACGCCCGGCTACTCCCGCCAGGTGGCCGTTCAGGCTACCACGCCTCCGTACACGTACCCGTCGCGGCACATGCCGACGGGCGCGGGGCAGGTGGGCACCGGCGTCTACATCGCCGCCATCCGGCGGGTGCGGGACGAGTTCATCGACATGCAGCTGCGCAACGAAACCGAATCCGCCGGCCGCTGGCAGGCGCGGCGGGACGCTTTGCGCCAGGTGGAGCTCATTTTCCTCGAGCCTTCGGACCTGAGCCTGCGCAGCGCGATGGACCAGTTCTGGCAGTCGCTGCAGGATTTGCACTTGCAGCCGGAAAGTGACGCGGCCCGGGCGGTGGTGCGGGAGCGGGCGCTGTCTTTGACGGCCACGTTCCAGCACGTGCACAAGCAGCTGACGGACTTGCGCTGGGACCTGGACCGGCTGGCGCAGCTGGAGGTGGAGCGCATCAACAGCCTGGCCGAGCGGCTGGCCGACGTGAACAACCAGATTTTCCGCGTCGTCACGTCCGGGCAGGAGCCCAACGACCTGCTGGACCGCCGCGACGAGCTGCTTCTGGAGCTCTCGGAGCTGGTGGACATCGACGTGGTCATCCTGGACAACAAGATGGCCAACGTGGCCATCGGCGGGCTGTCCATCGTCAACGGCCAGCACGCCACCATGCTGCGGGCGGTGGCGGACCCGGCCAAGGGGGACATGGTCACCATCCGCTGGGGCAACACCGACCGCGAGGTGCGTCCGGCCAACGGCCGGCTGGGCGGGATTCTCGAGGCCCGGGACGAGCTGGTGGCGGGTTATTTGGATTCTTTGAACGCGCTGGCCGCGACGCTCATTGAGGAGTTCAACGCGGTGCACCGGGACGGCTACGGGCTTGACGACTCCACCGACTTGGACTTTTTCGTCGGCACCAACGCGTCCGATATCGACTTGTCCAAGGACATTTACGACAGCTTGAGCAAGATCGCCGCTTCGTCCGAGG
>QGSR01000351.1 GCA_003387805.1 Bacillota bacterium
TTTAACCTGATCGGCGACGGCCTGCGCGACCGCCTCGACCCCCGCCGCACCCTCTACGGCGTCGGCAAACGGGCTTGAGCCCCCGCCGGCACTGTCGGCGCGTGAGCGCCAGGTCGGCACCGTCGGGGCGTGACGGCAACGCCGGCACGGTCAGCGCGTGACAGCGACGGCGGCGCCATCGGCGAGTGACCGCAACGCCGGCACCATCGGGGGGTACCTCTCGCGCGACCACGTAGGAGATCCGGTCAATCGGACCTATGCGAGATGGTCTGGTTGACTCGTCACAAAACGGCGAGTCCAAGCGCGAACCGACGGCGGGCGCGCCGTTGTTTGAAGCGCCGAAATGCGCTGGCTGACGGCGTTTCTGCGAGTGTGGCGGAAATTTCCAGTCTGCGTCGACAGAAGTGGTCAAATTGACCACATGCAATGGGTCCAGTTGACCGAATCTCCTACGCAACGTAAGACACATACACACGCCCTGACGCAAGCACACGCGCCCGCCGTGACGCAAGCACACGCGCCCGCCGTGACGCAAGCACACGCGCCCGCCGTGACGCCAGCACACGCACCCGCCGCGGCGCAAACACACGCACCCGCCGCGGCGCAAACACACGCAACCGCCGTGGCGCAACGCCGCCTACACGTGCCCGCTCGGCCACAAAAAATCGCCCAATGGACCGGCCGCAGCCGGCCCATTGAGCGATTCTGCCCTCACGTGATTCTGCCTTCACGCGTGGTTTGCCTCGCCGGGCCTCCGGAGCGTGTGGCGCTGCCCGCCGGGCCCGGGCGCTCAGTCGTTGTACAGCGTCAGCTCGCCCGTGCCGCTGCTCCACATGCCGATGACGACCGGCGCATACGTGCCGTCCACGGCCTGGGCCTGCATGATTTCGTAGTCGCCGATGGCGGCGTCGTCGTTCTCGTCCAGCATCTTGTGGCCGCTGGCGCCGATGTAGCGAGCGGCGATGACCCGGGCCACCTCACGCAGCGCCTCGCCGTTGTACTCGCCGGCGGACAGCACCGACAGCGCCGCGATCCAGGCCGCGTCATACATGTACAGCGCCCACGGGCTCGGCGTCTCGCCGTAGCGCTCGCGGTACTTGGCCTCGAAGATGGCCCGCATCGGGCTTTGCGGCGGCGTCGGGAACGCGCCGGTCATGTTCACGGACGCCATGAACGCGCTGATCTCCTCAGGCGCGTGCGGCGGGTACATCACCGGCGAGAACGCGTCCTTGCTGCCGTACCACTTGACCCGGGTCAGCGTCGGGTCGAGGCGGGCGTGACCCAAAATGTTCAGGCCGTCGGGCTGGAAGCCCACCAGCAGCACCGCGGTGTTGTTGATGCCCAGACGGCGCACCGTCTGCGCCAGGTTCTGCACCTCGGCGGCGAAGTCCGGCAGGTCCGGATCGTAGGGCAACAGGAACGCCGTGCCGCCGTACTGCTCCTCAAACACGGCCTTGAACGCGTTGGCCATGCCCGCACCGTAGGAGTCACCCCGGTGGAAGACGACCACCCGGTTATATCCCTCGCGGTTAATCAGTGCGGACACCGCGGCGCCCTGCAGCGTGTCCGGGACGATGAGACGGAACAGGTAGTCGTTGGGGATGGCCAGGGCCGGGCTCGTGGCCGACGGGCTGATGACGAGAATCTTGTTGGCGTCGGCGAAGCCCCGCACGCCCGACGAAGCGGCGGACGAATACGGGCCGATGACGACCTGCACGCCGGCCGCGGCCAAAGACTCAATGGCCGCCAAAGCGCCCTCGGGCGTCGTGGCCGTGTCCTCCACCACCAGCTGGAAGCGGATGTCCGAACCGCCGGCGGCCAGCATTTCGTGAATTTCCTCGAAGGCCAGCTCCACCGTGTTGCGCAGGAACGGGCCTTCCGCCGCGCCGGCGCCGGTGAAGGGCACCAGCACCCCGATGGGAATGCGGGTCTGGGCCGAGGCCACCATGGACACCGTCAGCACCAGCATCACAACGACGGTCCAAAACGACACGCGGGAATGTACACGCATGACTACGACCTCCTTCGTGCGGAGTGTGAAACGCTTTCCCCCAATGTGCACCCAATGTGCAGACGATAGCTTGCGACAGGTGTTCGCTGTCGGCTTGAGTGCGCAAAACGCCCGAGAGGCCGGTTCGTTCGGCCGAATAGCCATTTTAGCCAAATGGTTTAGGCGTCGCCTAGGACTTGCCGCACCACCTCCTCGTTGCCCTCGATTTCGTCGCCCGTGCCTTCGAAGGCCACCTGGCCGTTGATGAGCACGTAGGCGCGGTCGCTGATGCGCAGCGCCTGGCGGGCGTTTTGCTCAACCAGTACGACGGCCACGCCGGTGTCGGCGATGGCGCGGACGATGTCCAAGCGGTGGCTGGTCGTTTTGTGGGACAGTGCCGCCGTGGGCTCGTGGAGAAGGCGCACCGACGGCTTCGTCA
>QGSR01000352.1 GCA_003387805.1 Bacillota bacterium
GCGTCGCCCGCAGCCGCGGCGTGCTGGACCAGCTGACGGAGCACTGACGCCTGCAAAGCGGGAAATGCGGCACCCGGCCGCGTGACCCTCGCCGGGCGGCCCTGGCCGGGTGCGGCATTTTCCTGCAGGAAGGGGCCGGCGCGTCCCGAAGCAGGGCGAGACGGCAAGACGACGCGACGGTGCGACGGCGGCCCGGAGGCAGGCCGGCCTGTCCTGCGTCGGCTGATGAGAGATTGTCAGATTGTCGGCCGAATTTCGGCCCAATGTCGGCCCAATGTCGGCCGAAAGTCGGCCGCACGCCGGCCGCACGCCGGCTGCACGCCGGCCGAAAACGAGAAGCGGCCGATCTCACGCAAACCGAAGGCGACGCGGGACGGCGGCGCCGGATGGAGGTTCCCCATGCGCTGGCCTGCAAACATGGTGTTGCGGTATTTTCTGCGGATCTTTCTCGGACTGGCTCTCGGCGCCGTGGTCGTGGCCGGATACGCCGCCTACTTGTACTCAACGCTGGAGCGTGCCACGTCGCCCCCCGTGGGCACGGTGACGGCAGCCCCGGCGTTTGACCTGATTGATCAGCATGGAAAACCGTTCTCCAGCCGGGACCTGGCGGGCAAAGTGTGGGTGGCGAGCTTCATTTCCGCCCGCTGCGCGCACCCGTGCCGGCCGTTGACCTCCAACGTGGCTCGGCTGCAAGACCAGCTCGCGGCGGAAGACTTGCTCGGCCACGTCATGCTCGTGTCGTTCAGCGTCGACCCCGTCCACGATGCACCGGCCGCCATGCGCGCATACCTGGAAGCGTACGGCGCCGACCAAGACGCATGGCGGTTCTTGACCGGGCCGCCCGAAGCCTTGAGCAGCGTCCTGGTGGACGGCTTCTTCATGTCCGCGAAATCCGGTCCGGGCGATGGGGCCGGCGGCCGTGAAGAGCACGCTTCTTGGCTCGGCACCGACGGCCACGTCGATCCGGACCACCACGACACCCCGCGGCAGTACGAGTTCCCGCCCTCCAACGTGCTGGTCGTCGTGGACGCCTTCGGCAACATCCAGGACTACTACGACGGCGAGGCGCTGGATTTGGAGTCGATTATGGACGACCTCCGCTTCTTGGCGCAGCGACGCTGACGCCCGCCCGAAGCCGGAGGCCGGAGGCCACGACGCGTCGGCGACGGCGACGGCGCCCACGATGGCGCCGACGACGGTTCCGGCGACGGCCCCGGCGAGCAGAGCAGAAGCGAGGTCGAGAACCCAGCCCGCGGGCTGTCCATGCACCGCGATGAGGCCGCCGTCGTTGTCGTCGCCGTCGGGAACCGCCGCGCAGGTACTCCGGGGCCGGTGGCGGCACGACCAGCCCACTAGCGGGTCGAGGAACGTGCGCTTCGACCCGAAATGCGCCCACCGCTGCCGACTCTCTACCCGCTGGCGGGCAATGGCCCCATCCCCAGATGGGGATGCGGAGTCAGGGCCATCCGTGACGCCCACCCCCAAATGAGACGTTTCCATGGAACAAAGTGGAAACTCGAAAACCCTTTCCGAGAGGCGATTTTCAAAGGCCGAGCACTGGGCGAGTGCCAACGCCGACGGTCAGCACAGTCGTCGATGCGCGACCGCCAGCCCGCCGTCAGGCCACGGCCCACCGATGGGCCAAAAAACTGTACTTCGACCCAATAATCCCCTATCGGCCGAGCACACCGACCCACTAGCGGGCGGTTGCGCCGAGCGGGCGCCCGTCCCGGACCGCGATGCGGTGTCACGGCTAACCCTGAAGCAGACACCGGACCGAGACCTCGTGCTGGAACGAAATGGAAGCCCGAAAACCACTTTCAGGAGGGAGTTTCGAAGACCAGGTCTCGGGCCGGGCCGCACGCCCACGGCCGGGGCTGCCGCCGGTGCCCCGCTACCAGCCGGCCCCGACGGGATGACCCACCAGTGGGCCGAAAAACCGCACATCGACCCAAAAAACACCTATCGGACGGACAGTTCGGCCCACTAGTGGGCGGTTGCCCCGGGCGGGCGCTGGACCCGGGCCGCTGTGCGGTATTTCGGCTAGCCCGGAAGCAGCCACCTGAGCGCGACATCATGCTGGAACGAAATGGAAGCCTGAAAACCACTTGCAGGAGGGGGTTTCGAAGACCAGGTCTCGGGCCGGGCCGCACGCCCACGGCCGGGGCTGCCGCCGGTGCCCCGCTACCAGCCGGCCCCGACGGGATGGCCCACCAGTGGGCCGAAAAACCGCACATCGACCCAAAAAGCACCTATCGACCGGATCGTTCGGCCCACCAGTGGGCAGTTGCCCCGGGCGGGGGTCACGTCCCGTCAAGTGGTGTAAATTGGATTCCAGCGTGCAGGTCGGTGACTACCGCTCGGGCACGCCCAGCAACTCTCTGGTGCCTAGCTGCTCCTCGCTCCGATAGAGCTTGTTCATGGACTC
>QGSR01000072.1 GCA_003387805.1 Bacillota bacterium
GGCCCGGGCCGACAAAGGGATTCCCTCGAACCGTGCGTTTGTCCCGTGCGCAATCCCGAAGTTTCTGATAAGCTGATGATGAAGGTGCTTCGGGGGGAGACGGGGGTGAACGCATGGACATGGTGGACGTGCTCGACCGGGAGGAGCACCCGGAGCTGCACGACGCGGAGCCGCAAGGCCCCGTCCGATTCGTCATCATCACCGGGCTGTCGGGCGCGGGAAAAAGCGCCGCCATGCGTGCCTTTGAAGACCTGGGCTATTTCTGCGTCGACAACCTGCCCCCGGAGCTCATCCCCAAGTTCGCCGAAATGTGTCAGCGCGCCGGCAGCAACCTGCGCCGGGTGGCGCTGGTCAGCGACGTGCGCGGCGGCAAGTTTTTCGACCACTTGTTTGACGCGCTGGGCGAGCTGGAGCGAGTCGGGTTTCAGTACACGATTCTCTTCCTCGAGGCGTCCGATGAAGTGCTGGTGCGGCGGTTCAAGGAAACCCGGCGGCGCCACCCGCTGATGCCCGAGGCGGGCGTCCTCGAAGCCATCCGCGAAGAGCGGCGCCGGCTGCAGGAGCTGCGGGGCCGGGCCCACCGGGTGCTGGACACCAGCGACATGACGCCGCACGAGCTCAGGGACACTATCGGCCGCTGGTTCGCCGACGACGCCGCCGCGGGCACCACCGTCACCGTGATGTCTTTCGGGTTCAAGCACGGCATGCCCATCGACGCGGACCTGGTCCTGGACGTGCGCTTCCTGCCCAATCCGTACTGGGTCGAAGACCTGGCTCCTTTGACCGGCAAAGATTCCGACGTGGAGGAATATGTGTTCAAGTGGCCGGTGGCCCGCCGGTTTATGGAAAAAACCGGCGAATACCTGGACTTTCTTCTGACGCAGTACGCGCAGGAGGGGCGCAGCCACGTCCTCATCGGCATCGGCTGCACCGGCGGCCGGCACCGCTCGGTGGCCATCGCCGAGCGTCTCGGGGAGTTTTTGCGCAGCCGCGGGCTGACGGTCAGCGTGCAGCACCGCGATTTGGGCGAGTGACGTCGCCGCGGGAGTGACGCGGGTGCGTTTCTGGAAGTGGCTTTACCCCGGCATGGGCGTCAAGCGCTGGCTGCTGGTCATCGGCGCCGGCGTGGTTCTGACCAGCGTCGGGCTCACCTGGATCATCGATATTGAAGTTCTGGGCGCTCTGGAGCGCAGCGCGCTGGGCTGGCTGGGCCGCCTGCTGGGCTGGCTGCCGCTGTGGATCGCGCCCGCGGTGGGCCTCACCTTGGGCGTGTCGGGCCTGACCCTCATCGGCTTCGGCTTGCGCGGCATGATCCGCTCCCTGCTGGAGGCGGCCGTGCCCGGGCGCGTCGAAAACCTGGCCGACGTCGTCTACAACAGCCAGCATCTGCGCAAAGGGCCGAAGGTGGTGGTGGTGGGCGGCGGCACGGGCCTCAGCACCATGCTGCGGGGCCTGAAAGAGTGGACGAGCAACATCACCGCCATCGTCACCATGGCCGACGACGGCGGCAGCTCGGGCCGGCTGCGGGAAGAGATGGGCGTGCTGCCGCCCGGCGACATCCGCAACACGCTGGTGGCCCTGGCCGATACGGAAACGCTGATGGAAAAGTTGTTTCAGTATCGGTTCGAAACGGGCGACGGGCTTAAGGGCCACTCCTTCGGCAACTTGTTCATCGCGGCCATGACCGAGATCACCGGCGATTTCGAGCAGGCCGTGCGGGAGTCCAGCAAAGTGCTGGCCGTGCGCGGCCGTGTGCTGCCGTCGACGCTGGATTCGGTGACGCTGAACGCCGAGTACGAAGACGGCGGCACCGCGTCGGGCGAAAGCCGCATCCCCCAGCCCGGGCGGCGCATCCGGCGCGTCTTCTTGACGCCGACGGATCCGAAGCCTCTCGACGACGCCCTGCGGGCGCTGCGGGAGGCGGACGTCATCGTGCTGGGCCCGGGCAGCCTGTACACCAGCGTGCTGCCCAATCTGCTGGTGCCCGGCATCAGCGAGACCATCCGCCGCTCCCGGGCGGTGCGCATTTACGTGTGCAACGTCATGACCCAGCCGGGCGAGACCGACGGCTACAAGGCGTCGGACCACGTGCGGGCCTTGATCGAGCATGCGGGCGAAGGGCTCGTGGACTACGCCCTCATTCATCGCGGCCGGGTTTCGCCGGCGCTGGAGGAAAAGTACCGCCGCATCGGCCAGCGGCCGGTGCCGGCCGACGTGCGGGCCGTGCGCAGCCTGGGCGTGGAACCGGTGACCCGCTCCATGGTCAGCGAGTCGGACCTGGTGCGGCACGACGCCGCGCTGCTGACGGTGGCCATCGAGGACTTGTGGCAGGCGCATCGTGCCCGGGACGGCCGCCCGGGCGGCTTGTGGCTGGCCCGCCTGTTTCCCGCGGCGACCCGCCGCGGCGGCTTGTAGAGGCGCCTGCCGGCTGGTGGAGGTTGAAGGCCGTTGGAATTCGCCGAGCGCGTGCGCCACGAGCTGGCGCGGGCTATGCCGAAGCGCCGCTGCTGCCAGCACGCCGAGCTGGCGGCGTTTGCGGCCTTCAGCGGCGAGCCCGGGCCCGGGGGCGTGCGCCTCACCGCGGGGTCGGCCGCGGTGGTCCGCAAGATGTTCTCCCTGGCCAAGCTGGTGCTGGGCGAAGCGCCGGCCATGCGGCGCCAGGGGGGAAGGCGCGGGCGGTTTGCGGTGGAGCTGCCGCAGCCGCCGCCCGTGTCGGGCGAGGCGGCGTACGCGCGCGACTGCTGCGGCCGCGCGTACTTGCGCGGCGCGTGGCTGAGCCGGGGCTCCATTTCCGAGCCGGAAGCCGGCTACCATCTGGAATTCGTCGCGGGGACGCCCGGGCAGGCCGAGACGCTGCGGGGCCTTTTGGCCCGCTACGGCGTGGCGGCCGGGATGGCCCCCCGCAAAGCCGACTGGGTTGTCTACTTGAAAGGAGCTGATGCCATCGCGGAACTGCTGCGTCTTACGGGCGCGCACGGCGCCCTGCTGGAATGGGAGGACTTCCGGGTCCTGAAGGAGATGCGCAACCGCATCAACCGGCTGGTCAACGCGGAGACGTCCAACGTGGAGAAATCGGTGACGGCGGCCCTGAAACAAATCGAAGACATCCGGCTCATCGAGGCGGAGCTGGGGCTGGACAAGCTGCCGCCGTCGCTGCGGGAGGCCGCGCAGGTGCGGCTGGCCTACCCCGACGTGAGTTTGCGGGATTTGGGCCAGCGGTTCGACCCGCCGCTCAGCAAGTCGGCCGTCAACCACCGCATGCGCCGGCTGGCCCGCATCGCCGAGGATCTGCAGAGGAACAAGACCGCTTCGGGTTGAAAATATGTTGTTGGCGCGCCCGCAGGCGAATACTATCGGGGCGCGCGAGGAGCACGGCCGTGGGCAACGGGCGTGAAAGGACAAGGAGGAGACGTATCCTATGGCAATTCGAGTGGCAATCAACGGGTTCGGGCGCATTGGACGCACGGTGCTGCGCACCGCTCTGAACGATCCCGACATCGAGTTTGTGGCCATCAATGACCTTTCCGACGCGGGGACGCTGGCGCACCTGCTGAAGTACGACTCGGTGTTCGGCCCGCTGGGCGTGGACGTGCGGGTCGAGGGCGACGTGATGGTCGTGGGCGACAAGCGCATCCGCATGCTGGCCGAGCGCAACCCGGCCGACCTGCCGTGGAAGGAGCTGGGCGTGGACTACGTCGTGGAGGCCACGGGCGTGTTTCGCGACCGGGAGAAGGCGGCGGCGCACCTGCAGGCCGGGGCCCGCAAGGTCATCATCACCGCGCCCGGCAAAGACGAGGACATCACGCTGGTCATGGGCGTTAACCACGAGCTGTACGACCCCGAGAAGCACCACGTCGTGTCCAACGCGTCCTGCACCACCAACTGCCTGGCGCCGGCGGCCAAGGTGCTGGACGACACCTTCGGCATCAAGCGGGGCTGGATGACGACCATCCACTCCTACACCAACGACCAGCGGCTGCTGGACCTGATTCATAAGGACAAGCGCCGCGCCCGCGCGGCCGCCGTCAACATCGTACCCACCACGACGGGCGCCGCGAAGGCCGTCGGCCTGGTGCTGCCGCACCTGAAGGGCAAGCTGGACGGCTTCGCGGTGCGGGTGCCCACGCCCAACGTGTCGCTGGTGGACCTGGTGGTGGAGCTGGAGAAGCCCGCGACGGCCGAGGAGATCAACAACGCGTTCAAGGCTGCGGCCGACGGCGCCCTCAAGGGCATCCTGGGCGTTTCGGAAGAGGAACTGGTGTCTTCGGACTTCGTGCGGGACAGCCGCTCCTCCATCGTGGACGCGCCGCTGACGCGGGTCATGGACGGCAACCTGGCCAAGGTCGTGGCCTGGTACGACAACGAGTGGGGCTACTCCACCCGGGTCGTGGACCTGGTCAAATACATGCACGGGCGTGAGTAGCCTATGCTGAACAAACTGACCGTTTCGGACCTGGACATGGCGGGGAAGCGCGTCCTGGTGCGGGTGGACTTCAACGTCCCCCTGCAGGACGGTGAGGTGGCGGACGACAGCCGCATCCGGGCCGCGCTGCCCACCATCGAGTATTTGCGCAGGCAGGGGGCGCGCGTCATCCTCGTCAGCCACCTGGGCCGGCCCAAGGGCCAGGTGGTGGAGGAACTGCGCATGGCCCCGGTGGCCCGGCGGCTGGGCGAGCTGCTGGGCTGCCAGGTGAAGACGGTGCCGGCCTGCATCGGCCCCGAGGTGGAGCGGGCCGCGGCGGCGCTGGCCGACGGCGACGTGTTGCTGCTGGAAAACGTCCGCTTCTACCCCGGCGAGGAGAAAAACGATCCCGAGTTCGCCCGGCAGCTGGCGTCCATCGCCGAGGCCTTCGTCAACGACGCGTTCGGCACGGCCCACCGGGCCCATGCGTCCACCGTGGGCGTGGCCAAGCTGCTGCCGGCCGCGGCCGGCTTCCTCATGCAGCGGGAGCTGGAGTTTCTCGGGCGCCTTTTGGAGGAGCCCGAGCGGCCGTTCCTGGCCATTTTGGGCGGCGCGAAGGTATCGGACAAAATCGGCGTCATCCGCAACCTGCTGCCCAAGGTGGATTCCCTGGCCATCGGCGGCGGCATGGCGTACACGTTCTTGAAGGCCAAAGGCTATGAGGTGGGCCGCTCGCTGGTGGACGAGGAGCGCATCGGGCTGGCCAAAGAGCTCATGGACGAGGCCCGGCGGCACGGCGTCAACTTGATGCTGCCCGTGGACGTGGTGGTGGCCGACAAGTTCGCGGAGGACGCCAACCGCAAGGTCGTCGACGTCGAGGAAATCCCGGCCGACTGGCAGGGGCTGGACATCGGGCCCAAGACGCGGCGGCTGTTCGCCCGCGAGATCGAGCGGGCCCGCACCATCGTCTGGAACGGGCCCATGGGCGTCTTCGAGTGGGCGCCCTTCGCCGAGGGCACCGAGGACGTGGCCCGGGCCATGGCCGGCAGCGGCGCCGTCACCATCGTAGGCGGCGGCGACTCGGCCTCGGCGGTGGCCCAGTACGGGTTCACCGACAAGATGAGCCACGTGTCGACCGGCGGCGGGGCGTCGCTGGAGTTCCTGGAGGGCAAGGAACTTCCCGGTATCGCCGCGCTGCAGGACAGGACCGAGTGACGTCCGGCCGGCGGCTTGTTCCGCCGGCCGTTCACCGTCGGGGCGGGCTCGTCGCGGAGATCCGGCGCCCGCGGCGGGTTCCAGGGAGGGAACGTGGGAAACGTATGCGCAAACCTCTCATTGCAGGCAACTGGAAAATGAACAAGACGGCCGCGGAGGCGGCCGCTTTCGGCGAGGAGATCCGCCCGCTGGTGGCGGACGTGGAGGCGGTGGAGATGGTGATCTGCCCGCCTTTCACCGCGCTGCACGCGCTGGGCGCCCGACTCCGCGGCAGCCGCATCGGGCTGGGCGCACAAAACATGCACGAGGCGCCCCACGGCGCGTACACCGGCGAAGTGTCGGCCGCGATGCTGAAGGAGGCGGGCTGCGGCTACGTCATCCTGGGCCACTCGGAGCGGCGCCGGCTGATGGGCGAGACCGACGAGCAGGTCAATGCTAAGGTGAAGGCCGCGCTGGCAGCCGGGCTGCGCCCCATCGTCTGTGTCGGCGAAAGCCTGGAGCAGCGCCGGGCGGGCGAGACGGAGGACGTGGTGGTGGGGCAGGTGCGGGCCGCCCTGCGGGACGTGCCGCAGGACGCCGCGGCCGGCATCGTCATCGCGTACGAACCCGTTTGGGCCATCGGCACCGGCGAGACGCCCACGCCCGACGACGCCAACCAGGTGGCGGCCGTCATCCGCAGCACCTTGGCCGGACTGTTCGGTGAGGAGGCGGCGGCGCAGGTGCGCATTCAGTACGGCGGCAGCGTCAACGCGGACAACATCGCGTCGTTTGCCGCTCAGCCCCACATCGACGGCGCCCTGGTGGGCGGGGCCAGCTTGGCCCCGGACTCGTTCGCACGCATCGTGCGCAATACGGAGGCGATTTTGGCATGAGCGTCATCGAAGCCATCGTGGCGCGGGAAATTCTCGACTCGCGCGGCAACCCCACCGTGGAGGTGGACGTGCACCTTTTGGACGGTTCCGTGGGCCGGGCCGCGGTGCCTTCGGGCGCGTCGACGGGCGCGTTCGAGGCGGTGGAGCTGCGGGACGGCGACAAAGGCCGCTACCTGGGCAAAGGCGTGCAGCAGGCGGTGCACAACGTGGAGCGCGTCATCGCGCCGGAGCTCATCGGCATGGACGCGTCGGACCAGGCGGCCATTGACCGGCGCATGCTGGAGCTGGACGGCACGCCCAACAAAGGCAAGCTGGGCGCCAACGCGATTTTGGGCGTGTCGCTGGCGGCGGCCAAAGCCGTCGCGGCGTCGCTGGACGTGCCGTTTTACCGGTACGTGGGCGGCCTCGCGGCCCGCGTGCTGCCGGTGCCGATGATGAACATTTTGAACGGCGGCGCCCACGCCGACAACAACGTGGACATTCAGGAGTTCATGATTATGCCCGTCGGCGCCGGGTCCTTCGCCGAAGGGCTGCGCATGGGCGCGGAAGTTTTTCATCATTTGAAAGCGGTGCTGCAGGAGAAGGGGCTCAACACCGCGGTGGGGGACGAAGGCGGCTTCGCCCCGAACCTGCCGTCCAACCGGGCGGCCCTGGACGTCATCATGCAGGCCGTCGAGCGGGCCGGCTACCGCCCCGGCGAGGACATCGTGCTGGCGCTGGACGTGGCCTCGACGGAGCTGTTTGAAAACGGCCGCTACAAGCTGGCCGGCGAGGGCGTGGAGTACGACACCGAGGGCATGATCCGCTTTTACAAGGAGCTGGTGGGCGCGTACCCCATCGTGTCCATCGAGGATCCGCTCAGCGAGGAAGAGTGGGACGCGTGGCGGACTTTGACGGCGGAGCTCGGGGACCAGGTGCAGCTGGTGGGCGACGACTTGTTCGTCACCAATCCGGAGCGCCTGGCCCGGGGCATCGAGCAGCGGACGGCCAACTCCATTCTGGTCAAGGTGAACCAGATCGGCACGCTGACGGAGACGATGCAGGCGGTGGCGCTGGCCCACAAGGCGGGCTATACCGCGGTCATGTCGCACCGCTCGGGCGAGACCGAGGACACCACCATCGCGGATCTGGCCGTGGCGCTGAACACGGGGCAGATCAAGACCGGCGCGCCCAGCCGTTCGGACCGGGTGGCCAAGTACAATCAGCTGCTGCGCATCGAAGAGGAGCTGGGCGCCGCGGCGCACTACCCGGGCCGGAGCATTTTCGCGCGGCTGAAGTAGGGCGGGGCGGTTCGGGCCCGTGCGGGCCGGCCTGCTTCCGTGCGGGCCGGCTCCCTCCCGTTTGGGCCGGCTCGTACGGGTTTTCTCGCGCTTCGGCCGGCCGGCCTCCGCCGGCCGGGGCGGTGAAAGAGCCGGCCGCGGTTGTGCGTTCGAACGGGTGTGTGCTAAAATGTCCGTTGTATATCGTTTCGGCAAGCCGGGTCATCTTGCGGGTGAGGAGGTGCGGGCATGACCGTTTTCCTCATGGTGCTCCAAGTCATCGTCGCCATCGGCTTGATCGCGGTCGTCCTGATGCAGAAGAGCAAGGGCGAGGGCCTCGGCGCCATCGGCGGCAGCGCGCAGATGTTTTTCGATCAGGCGCGCGGCTTGGATCGCGTGCTGGAGAAAGCCACGACCTACCTGGCGGTAGCTTTCATGGTGCTTTCAATCGTTATCAGCATTTGGGGTTGATCGGGGGAGGCAAGGCACATGGACGTGACCGTAACGGCCGGCTACGTGGGTCTGGCCGCGGGCGCGCTGGCGCTTTTGTTCGCGTTTTACCTGTTCGGGCGCGTCAACAGCTTTGATGCGGGCACGCCGCGGATGCAGGAAATCGCCAAGGCCATTCAGGAAGGCGCGATGGCGTTCTTGCGGCGGGAGTACCGCAGCTTGGCAGTTTTCGTTGTTGTGATGGTCGTCGTCATTTTCCTGGCGGGCACGCTGGGCCCAGGGGCCGGCCCCCTGCTCTTTTTTACAACTCAA
>QGSR01000353.1 GCA_003387805.1 Bacillota bacterium
GCTCCATTTGTCTCGCCGGACAGTTCGTGTTCGACTTTTTCCGCCAAAGGCAGCCTACCGAGGTGGAAGCCATCGCGCTCACGCTGGCCACCATGATTTCCGTCGTGGTCCTGACCGCCCTGGGCGTCTACGACGATCTGGGCGAGCTGGGCGGCATGGGCGCGGCCGTGCCCATCACCGGGTTTGCCAACACCATGGCCGCGGCCGCCATGGATTTTCGCCGGGAAGGGCTCGTCCTCGGCATGGCGGCGAAAATGTTCGTCGTGGCCGGCCCCGTCATCGTGTTCGGCATCGTGGCCGGCATTTTGACGGGGTTTGCCGCGTCGCTCCTTCAGCTCCTCAGCGGCGCCGGCGGATGACGTCCGGGACGGCCGGCGCCCACGCGGAAAAGGTCCGCACGGCCGCCCGCACGGCAGGCCGCGGACAATGAGCGGGTCGGAGGCTAAAGCATGACGGTCAAGCGGCTCGGCCAGTTCACCGTGCAGCTCAGCCAACCGCGCATCGCCGGCGCGTTCACCCTCATGGGGCCGCGCGAAGGCGAGGGGCCTTTGGGGAAATACTTCGACGCCATCGTGGACGACTACATGTGGGGCGAGTACCAGGCCGAGAAGGCCGAGCGGAAATACCTGGAGCACGCGGCGCGGCGGGCTTTGGGCCGGGCGGGGCTCACCGAGGACGACGTGGACTATTTCATCGCCGGCGACTTGATGAACCAGATTACGTCGTCCACGTTCAGCGCCCGGGCTTTGGGCGTGCCGCACGTAGGCATTTTCGCGGCGTGCGCCACCAGCACGCTGGGCCTGGGCCTGGGCGCCATGCTGGTGGACGGCGGGTTTGCGCGGCGGGTGCTGGTGGCCACGGCCAGCCACTACCAGGCGGTGGAGCGGCAGTACCGCTACCCCATCGAGCTCAACGTGCAGCACAAGCTGACGAACCAGCGGACGGCCACGGGCGGCGCGGCGGCGGTCATCGCCGCCGACGGCGGCGGCCCCCGCATCAGCCGGGTGACCTTCGGCCGGGTCATGGACTGGGGCGTCAAGGACGTCAACCATATGGGCGCGGCCATGGCGCCGGCGGCCATGGACACGCTGCTGCGGCATTTTCAGGACACCAACACGACGCCGGCCGACTACGACCTGATTTTGACGGGCGACCTGGCCCGCTACGGGTCCAAGCTGTTTCGGGAGCTCGTGGGCCGGGCCGGCGTCACCTTGGGCGGCAAGCACATGGACGCCGGGGCGGCCATGTATTCCGACGAGCAGCTTCCGGGCGCGGGCGCGAGCGGTTCGGTCACGTCCGCGGCGGCCCTTCTCGGCTACGTCCTCAAAGAGATGGCCCAAGGCCGCCTGCGGCGGGTGCTCGCGCTGGCCACGGGCTGTTTGCACAACGCGCTGACGGCCAATCAGGGCGACTCGTGCCCGGGCGTGTGCCACGCGGTAGTCCTTGAGAACGCCTGACGACGCCGTAGGACGGGGAGGAAGCACATGATCTACTTCTGGGCTTTCGTCGTAGGCGGGCTGATTTGCGCGGCCGTGCAGCTCATCGCCATCAAGTTTCCCCGGCTTTCCCCGGGGCATCTGCTGGTGGGGCTGACCGTGACCGGCGCCGTCCTCAACGGCTTCGGCCTGTACGACCGGCTGGTGGAGTTCGCGGGCGCCGGAGCCCTGCTGCCCGTCAGCGGCTTCGGGGCGTCCATTACCCGGGGCGTCATCGAGGAAACGCGGCGGCTCGGCTGGGAGGGCCTGCTGACCGGTTCGCTGGAGCTGGTAGGCTTGGGCATCGCGGCGGGGGTGCTTTTCGCGGCGCTGGCCGCGCTGGTGGCGGCGCCCCGGAGCTGAGTGCGCCGCCGGGTGAAGCGGCCAAGCGGGGCGGCCGGCGGGCCGGCAAGACGAAGGAGTCCGCCGCGACATGCCGCCGACCGCTTCAAACCCGGCCGGAACCGACGGCGATGGCCGACACCGCCGCCGATCCCATAAGGGCCTGAAGCGATCTTTGGCCGACCGCCCGAGATCCCCGACAGAACCCTGCCCGACCGCACACCGGCCGAACAAAATCCTGCCGGCAACCTCGAACAGTCTGCGCGCAGCCGCCACTCATACCGGCCGGGACCCGTGACGACCCTTCAGCCGCCACGGATGCCGCCAACACAAGCGGCGACCTGAACTGCATCGCCCGGTCGCAGCGAACTCCTCGCTCTTATTGTGGCCGGAGCGGCGGCGGCAACACGTGGAACAATGTGGAAGACGACGGCGCCGCCGGCCCGGCCGGAGCGGCGCCGCGGCCGGGGCCCATCCCGAAGCGGAGCGCGGCGGGCGGGGCGACGCCGGGCTCCACGGCCGGCGCGCTGAGGGTCTGGAGCCACATGAAAAACCAGAGCATGAGCGCCAGCGCGGCCAGCCACAGGA
>QGSR01000073.1 GCA_003387805.1 Bacillota bacterium
CTCGTTCCCGTGGCCAGGAAGTGTTGAAAAAGAGAAGGGGCCATGGGCGCAAGCGCACAGCCCGGTGGACGACCCTCCGGCGGCCCCCCCCGCGGCGCACCCCCGGGGCGGGGTCCCCGCCGCTGCCGCCCCCCCGCCAATGGGTCGAAACGGGGTTCGACGCCCCATATTTCGACCATCCGCCTTAAAGTTTGACCCACTGATGGGCGCTCCCTTGGCAGGGCCCGAGCGTCCGCCGTGCCTCTTTGTCCAGGCCCTGAAGGCCGCCATCAATCGCCCAAGAAGATACAGCCCGAATGCCCTTCACAACAGTGTTTTCGGCGTTGGTGTAGTTGAAGGTGGGGACGCGCCCGCCACGGCTCCGGCAAAGTTGCTGTCTCAGCCGCGGCGCCAATGCCGGCGGCCCACCAATGGGTCGAAAAATGGCTCGACGCCTCGCATTTTGACGGTGCGCCTCGGAGTTTGCCCCAGTAATGGGGCAATGGTCGGGTACCAGGGCGGCCTCGATGAACGTCCCGCTCCGGGGCGGTAAGCCGTCAGCGGTCTCGCCGCATCCGAACTCTGAACTCGGCTCCTGGACGGCGTTTTCCGGCTTCGTTCTTCCGCGGCGAAACAACGGCCCAGGCCGCCGCCAATGTCGGCTCGGCTGCCCTGGAGCCGCTCGACCGTGACTGACCCACCAGTGGGTCGAAAAAAGGACTCGACGCCCCGAATTTCGATGTTGCATCTCGGAGTTTGCCCCACTTATGGGGCGATGGTCGGGTACGAGGGCGGTCTCGATGAACGTCTCGCAACGAGTGCGGGGATCCGACAGCGGTCTCGTCGGGCCCAGGCTCTGAAACCGGCTCCTGGACGGCGTTTTCGAGCTTCGTTCTGTCTGGGCGAAAGAGCGGTCGAGCTCGCCGCCGAGGTAGGTGCGCCTGCCCGGGGCCGCTCGACCGTGACTGACCCGCCAGTGGGTCGAAAAATCGCTCGACGCACCGGATTTTGATGGTGTGCCTCGGAGTTTGCCCCACTAATGGGTCAAAGGTCAGAGACGACAGAGGCTTTGTCGGACGCTCCGATCCGGGCGAGGGCGACCGCCGGCAGCATCTAACCGCCTGGGACCAAAACCGGCTCTAGGAGGGTGTTTTCCAACCCTGGGTCCTGTGGGGTGAAAGGCGAGACGGGACCGCGGACGAGGCGGTGTCGGCCGCGATGGCTGGCCGCCCAAGAGCGCCCCACCAGCGGGTCGAAAAACGGTTTGGCGGCCCGAAATTCGACCTTCGGACGCGCCGTTCGACCCGCTGGCGGGTCGTTCGCCGCCGGAATGTCAGCCAGTGAGGCCTTCGCCGACCACGACTACCACCCACCGTGACATTCACTAGGGGCGGGCCGCAGCCAGGCCCGGGCCGCACGGCCATCTCCCGGAAGCGCCGAATCCGCGTCAATACCCGCGCTGGAGATCTACTTGCTTCAGCAGCGGCCGGCCGGCAAGAAACCGTTCCATGTTTTCGATGAACGGCGCCGTCACTTCCTCGGCCACGGTGGGGCCGGACATGTGGGGCGTGACGATGACGTTTTCCATGCGCCAGAAGGGATGGTCCTCGGGCAGGGGCTCCACGTCGAACACGTCCAGCGTCGCGCCGGCCAGCTTCCCGGACTCCAGGGCCCGCAGCAAAGCCTGCTCCTGGATGACGGGCCCGCGGCCGACGTTGATGAGGTAGGTGCCGTCCCGCATGGCGGCGAAGGCCGTGTCGTCAAACAGGCCCCGGGTCGCGTCGGTCAGCGGAAGCACCACGACCACGTAGTCGCACTGGCCGAGGAACTCGTGGAACTCCTCCCGGCCGGCGTACATCCGCTCCACGCCGGGGACGTCTCCCGCCGAGCGGCGCCAGCCGAGGACCCGCATGTCGAGCGCCGCGGCTCGCCGGACGATCTCCTGGCCGATGTCGCCCAGCCCGGCGATGCCCACCGTCCTGCCGGCCAGCGTCGTGGTGAGAAACGGCTTCCAGCGGCGCTCCGCCTGTTGCCGCAAAATCCTCGGCACGTTCTGCGAATGGGCCAGCATGTAGGCGATGACGTACTCGGCCATGCGGCGGCCGAAGACACGGCCGTCGGTGCGGGTCAGCACGGCCTGCGGGGGCAGGGTGCCGGCGGCCACCACGTCGTCGACGCCGGCCGCGAACTTGTGAAACCAGCGCAGTCTCCGGGCCCGGGCCAGCAGGTCGGTGGGGAAGCCCCAGCCCGCGATGACGTCAGCCTCCTCCACCAAGGCTTCGGCGTCGCCGCGAGCGGACACGGCCCGCACCGTCAGCTGCGGGAACCGCCGCGCAACCAGCGAACGCACTTCCTCGGCTCGCTTTTCGTTCTGGTAGTAGATCAAAACGGTCAGCGGCGCGGCTTCGTTCATGGGCGTTGCCTCCTTTGCTGTCGTCGGCCGAATGCGGTTCCCGGCCCGAGCGGCCCGAGCGGCGCCGGCGCGCCGGAGCCGCCGGGCACGCCGCACTAATCCGCCGTTTCCTCCAGCGGCGCGATGCAATCGGGTCCTTCGTTCCTTGGGTTGTTGACGTAGGTCGATACAGGATACGCCCGCAGCTCGCCGGCCGGACTCGGGCGCAGCAGCGGCCGCAGCACCTCCGGGTCATCAATGTCCCGATCCAGCCACAAGTCGTAGTCCTCGGGCGACAGGATCACCGGCATGCGGTGGTGGATGGGCTGCAGCGTTTCGTTGGCGTCGGTGGTAATGATGGTGCAGGTGTAGATGACCGGGCCGTCGCGGCCCGCATCCCCGGCGCCGTCGGACGCCGAAACGCCGGTGCGGCCGCCCGCGGCACCCGCCGGGCCCGCGGCGCCCGCGCCATCCGCGGCATCCGCCGGATCCGCGGCCTGGGCCCGGCCGGCGGCATCCGCCCCGCCCGGCGGCCGCCAGCTCTCCCAAAGGCCGGCGAAAGCGAAGACGCCGCCGTCTTTGCGCACGATGCGGTACGGCTGTTTGCGCCCGCTCACCGTCTTCCACTCGTAAAAGCCGTCGGCGGGAATGAGGCAGCGGCGCCGGCGAAACGCGCTGCGGAACGCGGGCTTTTCCACCAGCGTCTCGGCTCGGGCATTGATCATGCGGTTGCCGATGGCCGGGTCTTTGGCCCAGCCGGGGATGAGCCCCCAGCGCAACATTCCGGCACGGCGCCCGTCCGCGTCGATGACGGCTAGCACCGGCTGCGTCGGGGCGATGTTGTACCGAGGCGTGTATTCTGCCGGCAGCCCGGGCAGCTGGAAATGGCGAATCAGCTCGTCGCCCGGGTCCGTCAGCGTGTATCGTCCGCACATGGCTCGGTTCCTTCCTTTCTCCTGGCGGCCCGGATCAACTCATTCCACAGGGACGGAAGGCGTTCCTTGTGGGGTACGGCGCGCCCGGAAAGGCGCCTGACGGCTCGGGGCCCCTTCGCCGCCGTCCTGCTGGAAATATTCGCTTTCCCCTAGGGAAACCGAAGATTCTGACGAATATACAAGTAATCCTGGAACGTGGCTTGGCCATGCGGACCGGCCGTCTCGGCCGGGGGCCCGGGCCAGGGCTCGTCGAAAGGAGGCGCTTCGGACCGTGGCACAAGAGCAGGGAGCGGTGCCCGCCACGCAAAGCTTTTGGCTGGAAACCGCCGGCCCGTTTGAAAAGCGGCCGGCGTGGCAAGGCCACGGCCGGGTGGACGTGGCCGTGGTCGGCGGGGGATTTACGGGTTTGTCCGCCGCCTTCCACATCAAAGAGCGGCAGCCTGAGCTCCGAGTTGTTCTGCTGGAGGCCGGTTCCTTGTTCCACGCCGCCAGCGGCCGCAATGCGGGGTTTTCTATGACCTTGTTCGGTTTGGAACTTGGTGTCACCGTGGTCCGCTACGGGCGAAAACGGGCGAAAGAAGCCGACGAGTATATGGTGCGGGCGGTGAACTACACGCGGGAGCTGATCCGGCGGCTGAACATCGATTGCGACTATGAAGAGCACGGCATGATGACCGTCGCCACGAACCCGAACCAGCTGCGGAAGCTGCGCCGACAGTTCGAGCTGGCGCGGGAGATGGGTCTGCACGAGACCGCGTGGCTAAAACAGGCCGAAGCCCGGGAACTCGTAAACTCGCCTACGTATCTCGGCGCGTGGTACGACCCCCTCTGTGCGCTGGTCAACCCGGCCAAGCTGGCCAAAGGCATGGCCCGGGCCGCCGCGGACGCGGGGGTGGAGCTGTACGAAGGCAGTCCCGTCCTAAGCCTCGACCCGGCCGGCCCCGTCACCCTTACGCTGCCAAAAGGAACGGTGCGAGCGGACCGGGTGGTGCTGGCCACCAATGCGTTTACGGCGGCCTTTCCGCAGCTGCGCCGGGTGCAGGCGCCCATGTTTACGTACATCGTGCTGACGGAGCCTTTGAGCCGGCGGCAGCTGGAAGCCGTCGGCTGGCGCCGGCGCATCGGCGTCGAAGACGGGCGCAACTTTATCCACTACTACAGACTGACGCCGGACAACCGGCTGCTCATGGGCGGCCACGACGCGGTCTACCATTTCGGGAACCGCACCGATCGGGACCACAACATGAACATCGCTCGCAAGCTCATGCAAAACGTCGTCCGGACGTTTCCGGCCCTTGAGGGCGTGCGCTTTACGCACCATTGGGGCGGGCCCATCTCGGTGACGCTGGATCTGGTGCCCGCCATCGGTCGTCTCGGCCGCGACATCTTCTACAGCGTCGGCTGCATGGGGCACGGCGTGTCGCTCACGCAGCTCAACGGCCGCACATTGGCGGACTTGGTCCTGGACACGACGAGCGAGCTGACGGAGGCGTTCTTCGTCGGCCGGCGGGTGACGCCGCTGCCGCCGGAGCCGATTCGTTTCGCCGTCATCAATGCCATTCGCGGCGGCATGCTGCTCCAGGACGCGTGGGACGAATACCGAGGCGCATCAGCAATGAGCCGGCGCCCGGTCGAGCGGGCCGCCGGACGAAACGTCTGATGACGGCCGTTCGGGGATGCGGTTGTCCGCTTTAGACTTCCGAAGACGCCGCGTCGCGAATGCGCGTGTCCGCCTTGATGCGCCCGTCGTGCAGAACGACGTGGCGGGGCGCGCGCCGCACGATGTCCGGATCGTGACTGACGACGATGAGCGTCCTCCCTTCAGTCCAAAGCCGTTCCAAAAGCGTGAGGATCATTTCTCGATGGACGGAATCCAGCTGGCCCGTGGGCTCGTCGGCCAAAATCACGGCGGGATCGTTGGCCAGCGCTCGGGCAATGGCGACGCGCTGCTGCTCGCCGCCGGACAGCTGCGTGGGCCGAAACCGCGCCCGCTGTCCCAGGCCGACCCGCTCCAGCAGGAGAAACGCCCGCTGCCGGCGCGTATGCTTTGGCGACGTTCCGTACGTCATCGGCAGCATGACGTTGTCGAGGGCGGTTTTGTCGGGCAGCAGGTGAAACGCCTGGAACACGAACCCAAACGTCTGCGCCCGCATCCTGGACCGCTGGATGTCGCTTAGCGCACCCACATCGACGTCTCCGACTTTGTACGTACCTGCAGACGGCTTTTCCAGACAGCCGATGATAGACAGCAGCGTGGATTTGCCCGAGCCGCTGGGGCCGGTGATGACGACGTATTCGCCTTGGTCGACGGTCAAGTCGATGTCCCGCAGGGCGTGTACCGGCGTCGGCCCTCCGTCGAACAGTTTGGAAACGCCGCGGAGCTCAAGTTTCATCGTTCACAGATCCTCCCGAAGCAGCACGATGGGTTGGTCGGTGGCCGCCTGGCGCGCCGTGCCCCATCCGAGCAGCAAGCCGACGAGAAGGCAGTACGTGAAAGCCGCCAGCATCCAACCCACAGGCCAAGGCAAGTCGTAGCCGAAGCCCCGTCCCAAGAAGAACAGGACGGCCACTGCCGCGGCGCCGCCGGCTAAGCCTGACAGCCCGACGTGCATCAGAACTTCGGCGGCGAACATCGCGTTTAAATTCCTGCGGGAGGCGCCGAAGGCCCGGCGAAGCGCGTACTCCGGCCGGCGAACGATGGCGCGGGCGCAGAGAAACGCCCAGCTGCCGATGAGGGAGATGAGGAGCAGCATCGCGGACAATGATTGCACGTAAGTCCGCTCGGTCTGGAAATACGTCCACAGACTGCGGATCCAGGGGGCGGGGAACACGACACGAAACCCGGCCGCCTCGGGGTGACGCTGGTCCATGAAAGCCAGGAGCCGGTCCACGTCGTGCTCGGGCATGCCGGCCAGGCGCACGTGCAGACTGCCGCTGCCGGGCACGGGCAGCACGCCCAGAGGGACGGCGGCCTCGTGCGGCTGCAGCTGCAAGGACTCCCGCGCGTCGCTGCCGGGCGGCTGCGCCACGCCCACGACCGGCACGGTCAAGGTGCGGCCTTGAACCGTGATGCGCATGGAGCCGTCCAACGCGTCGCCCCGGGGAAACAAGATTTGCGCCAAGTCGTGGCCCACAACGGCGCCGGCTTCTCCTTCGTTCCAGAATCTGCCATCGGCCAGCTCGGTCCCGGAGACGGCTTCGTAGTCGCCACGGACGAGGATCAGTCTTCCGTCCGCCGTGGCCGCGTCGCTGCTGAACCGGGCGGTTTGGGTCTGAACGTAGAGCGAGGGCAGGCCCGGAAAAACCTGATTCAAAGCTTCTTGATCCGCCGGGGTCGGCAGCGCGGGCGGCCGGGTCGAGTAGAAGCTGCCCGAGCGGAGCTCGACGCGGTCGATGCCGATGGCTTCCAGCTCTTGCCGGATGCTCCGTTCGCCGGCCGCCGCCAGGCTTCCAGCCACCGTCACCAGGGCGGTGAGCGCGGCCATCCCTGCGTACCCGAGCCGTGCACCGGCCCGGGTCAGCGGGAGGGTTTTCCGTGCCGGGCCGATGATGGTCGGTGACGAGCGCAGGACGACATGGGTCCAAACGACCGTGCACGCCGCGTAAAGGGCGACGGCTGCGCCCGCCCCGGCGGCGGCCGCGGCCGCGTTGGCGTAAGGGCTTACGGAATGCGAGTAGTAGTAACCGGCCCCGGCCGCGACCAGCGCGACGGGAGCGCCCGCTGCCAGCCCGCGCAGGCCCCGGGAGAGGAGAAGGCGGAGGGCGCTGGCCCCCAGCGCACGATGAACCCGCAAAGCCGGGCTTTCCTCCAGAACAGCCAGCAGCGATTGACCGATGATGGACGATGCCGCAAAAAGAAGGCACAGTGCCAGGGCCACCCTGGACAGAATCGTCATCTCGCGGACGAGAGGCGTCCGCGCCACGCGCACGTCCGTGCCGGCCACTTCTCGATAAAGTACCGGTGTGACCACGGCGTGCAAACCACGGTCAACCAGCCATGCACGAAGCACATCCAGCTGCTGGGACACGCTTTGTTCCGGCTGCAGGCGCGCGTACACCATGTTGACATCGTAATTTCCGCTCCCGCCGGATAGGGCAGGGCGAGAAAGAGCGTAATAGACGGGTCCTTCGCCTTCGTAAACGCCGACGATGGTATACGGCCGCTGGTTTATCGTCACCGTTTTCCCGATGACGTCGCTGAGATGCAAATCCGGGAAAAGCTCGCCGGCCATGAGTTCGCTGATGACGGCCCTCGGCAGGTCGGCGTCGGCTGCGTTGAGATCCCGTCCGGCCGGGAACGCGGTGCGAAAGAAGGACAGATAGCCGGGCGACACGCCGGTCCGGACCAGCGCTGACCGGCCGACGGCGATGGTGCGATGTTCGGTGCCGTCCCATGCCAGGTCCGCGATGACCGGGAGCGTCTGGAGCTCGGCCAGGTCTTCCGCCGTCCACCACCGTGAATCGAACGAGGCGAGCGGGTCCACCGGATTGAATTGAACGATGTTGTGTCCGTCGATGCGCGCCAGGTGAAGGTCGCGTTCCGTCGCCCAGCCGCGGTAGATGCTGAGGGACGCGGCGACTATCGCCGCCAGCAGAAATAGCGTGAACCAGTTAAGCCTTCGGATGGGGGCGGCGCCAGGCAACAATCGTCTCTACCTCCCAGGGGTTGGCGACACAGGGGACCCGGTCGCCGCCCAAATGTAAGGCTTCTGACGGAGCCTGTGTCGCCAACCGGCACTCCGGCGTGGGCGCGAATGCCGAGGTCTAGGCACTTAGATTGGGCAATAGCCGCACGGCCACGTATATTCCTCTGTAACCGTGCAGGTTCCGCCGTTGGAACATGAATAGGTTGTCACTTGAGCCCAGTAGTAATATGCGTCGGGAGTGAAGATACCCCTCCAGCAGAATTCACAAGTGGGGTCGTCGATTCGCTTCCGCACCTCCTTGGGGTCCTCGCACTTACCACCACAGACGGCTGTTGTGACGGCACCGAACCTCCTCTAGCACCTCCTCCCCTGAAATCATCGTGGAGAGTTTGTCAAGATGAGCTGTTCGATGTAAGTGGTGACACTGGCCGGACTGTACGTGCCGGGCATCCAAAC
>QGSR01000354.1 GCA_003387805.1 Bacillota bacterium
TGGAGGCAGATTCGATTCTTGTCGCCATGGGTGGCAGGTTCCATTTAATGGAAGTGACGTCGCCGGAGTCCGGGACGCTGAAGCGGGGAAAAAGGCCGGTTTTGCGCGCTCGGGCACTGGACTACAGGGCCAGGAGGGGTCGGCCGCGCCGCGGGCGCCCGGTGTTTCGCCATGGGTGGAGACGAAAACCGGAATGGGCGCCATGTATGGAGCCGGGTCGAGATTTCGTCGCCATCGGTGGTGAATTACATTTACTGGAAGTGATGCCGCCAGAATTCGGGACGTTGCGAAATGGAAAAAGGCCGATTTTGCGCGCTTGGTTGCGGGATTTTAGGGCCAGGAGGCGCGGGCCGCGCCGCGGGCGCCCGGTGTTTCGCCATGGGTGGAGACGAAAACCGGAATGGGCGCCATGTATGGAGCCGGATCAAGATTTCGTCGCCACGGGTGATGATGTACAGTTTCTGGACAGGTCTTGCCTGAAGGCCGAGGCGGTGACGGACCGAAAGACGTAGGTTTTGCGCGTCTACTTGTCGGACTCCGGGGTTAGGCAATGCTGCCGATCTCGTCGCGGCTCCGGGGATCGCCATGTATGGAGGCAAGAACGCGAATCGACATCGTAGATGGAGCGTAATTGCGTTTCTGTCTCCATGGATGACGACTTACATTTAATGGAAGCGGCGTGCCCTATCGGCCGGGTACGGGAGCTGGGCTCTGGCCGGCAGGCATCACCTTCTGCACGCCCCGTCGGGCGTGCGAAGCAGAAAGGGATGGTCTGGATTGCTTCGTGGTCTGTCTTGGAACGTCTCCCGGGCACCGAGGCACGCAGCCACGCAGCCACGTAGCCACGCTTTGGTGCAGCTTTCCTAAACCGTGCTGTCGGCTCCACGCGTGCACCGGTAGCCCGCGCCGCGACCCGGCTTCGGACGCGGAAACGGCGGCGCTATCCCGGCGCCGCCGCCCTTTTGCCTTGATTCCTCAAACTCCGGGATCCACCACCGCGCCGACGAACAGCAGAGCGCCTGTGGCGTCGTCCCGTATGACCACGACGAAAGGCCGGTCCGCCTGGAAACGGAAGTCGTACACCGGCAGGCTGGTGACCCGAAAGTCGACGGACGTGACGGCGGCCGCTTCGGTGCCTTCTTCGTCGACTTTCAGCACGGACTGGTGGATGACGTCGCTGATGTAGATGTTGCGGCTGCCCGCGGGATGCAGACGGCTGAAGTCCGCGCGGCCGGGGTCAAAGGCGATGCCCATGCCGAGCTCCTGCAGCGCGGCGTTGAGCCGGGTCTTGTAGGAGACGTCCATGCGCGGCAGGAGCACTTCCCCGTGCCCGGGGACGAAGCGGCTGAAGGCGTCGGCCAAGGTTTCGTAGTCGAGGCTCGCCGAAAACTCGTAGAAGTCGGCGCCGCGGGGCGGCAGGAAGACGTACATGGCCAGCCGCTCGTCGTCGCCGTAAGGCAGCCGCACCGCCTGGAACCCGTCTTCGAAGTAGCCGAAGCGGCCGTCTTGGTACATCATGGGCACCGGGCGGCTGTCGCCCGACGGCCGGTAGAACGGCATGTCCCGGGTCTGCTGCGGGTCGAAGGGCGCCGTCCAGTCGCCTTTGAAGTACACGGCGTTCAGGAGGAGCATGATTTGATCCTCATCGAGCTGGTCGACGACGGCGGGGATGAGACCTCGTGTCGCGTCGCTGACCCAGCGGTTGATGACGTCCACTGATTCCGGCGCTGCGAAGTCCAGCGCCGAGATGCGGGCGCGATAGTACCGCTGCGTTTCCTCCACGAACGCGGGGTTGAGGGCGAACTCCTGCCGATACCAGATGGAAGTGGCGATGTCCAGGCGGGCGCCGGTGCCCGTCAGCGCCTCCAGCAGCGCCAGGTTCGAGGCGTTGATGTCGGTACGGGTCAGGCGGGTGCCGTCCGCATCCGGGCTGGCCGTCGTCGTGCTGTCCTGCAGCAGCCCCTCCTGCCGCGGCCCCTCCTGCAGCAGCGCCTCCTGCAGCAGCGCCTCCTGTAGCAGCCCCTCCTGCAACAGCCCCTCCAGCTGCAGCGCCTTGGCCATGGCCGTCTCCGTCTCGCCGGCGGCGCCGTTGTAGGCCATGCCCAGGGCCAGAGCGATGCTGATGGGTGAGATGAAGACACTTTCGTCGTCGGTCTCGGCGTCGGCGCCTCCTGCCGGCCTCGTTTGCGAAACGAGTTGCCCGAAGATCAGCATGCCCAGCCGGTTGTGGGCCGTCACGACGTGTGGGTTCAAGGCGGCGATCAGCTCCTCGGTCGTTTCCGGATCGGGGTCCGCGGTCTCGTCCGGCGCCGCGCCGGAGTTCGTGACGCTGCCGAGCGTTGGTGCCCTGTCTTCGCTGTGCTCAGCGGCACACGCACCGAGCAGCAG
>QGSR01000355.1 GCA_003387805.1 Bacillota bacterium
CCTGCGGGCCGCCGGCATCGCGGTGCCGGGCCCGAGGGTGCGGGTGCCTTCGGGCGGCATGGTGCGGCCGCAGATCCGCACCGTGGTGCGGGATCTGCGCGCGGGCCTGCTGGGCCAGTTCCGGCGGCAGCTGCGGTTTGTCGCCTCCCGGCGGGACCACGTGGACCAGATCATCGCCGTGGGCGACGTGTTCGCCGGCTGGGCCGCCGGCCGCAGTCTGCCGGGCAAGCCGCTCGTTCTGGTGGCCACGGCCAAGTCCGAGTACATCCACGGCCACTCCCGCATCGAAACGTGGTGGATGCGGCGGCGGGCGGACCACGTTTTCGCCCGGGACGAGCGGACCGCGGCGGCCTTGCGGCGGGCGGGGGTGAAGGCCAGCTGGGCCGGCAACCTGATGATGGACGCGATGGCCGTCACCGGCGCCCTGACGCTGCCGCGCACGGCCGGTCCCGTGGTGGCGCTGCTGCCCGGCAGCCGGGAGGACGCGTACGTCAATCTGGGCAGCCTGGCGGCCGTGCTGGAGCGGGTGGCGGCATCGGGCGCCGCGGTGGGCCTGGTGCCCCTGGCTCCGGGACTCGACATGGGCCGGGCCGCGGCCGTGCTGCGGGAGCGGGGCTGGGAGCCGGCGGAGCGGGAAAACGCGGGCCCGGCCGTTGAATCCGTTCCCGGCGGGGACGCGGCCTTCAGGAAAGGCCGCGCCTTGCTGTGGGTACTGGAAGGCGTGTTCGGCGACGTGCTCCAGGCCGCGGACGTGGTGGTGGGCCTGGCCGGCACCGCCAACGAGCAGGCGGCGGGCCTGGGCAAGCCCGTGGTCGCGTTCCCCGGACCGGGGGTGCAGTTCGGGCCCCGCTTCTTGCGGGCCCAGCGGCTGCTGCTGGGCGACGCCCTGGTCGTGGCGCCGCCTTCGCCCGAGGCGGTGGCCGCCGAAGTGCGGGCCATTTTGTCGGATCCCGCGCGCCGGGAGCGCATGGCGGCCGCGGGCCGGGAGCGCATGGGACCGCCCGGCGCCGCCCGCCGCATGGCCGACGCCATCGGCCGCTTGTGGGGCTGGGAGGACGGCCTATGAAGCCTGTCGTTAGTGTCATTATTCCGACGTACAATCGACGGGAGCTGCTTCGGCGCACGCTCCTGTCCCTGGCCGATCAAACGTACCCGGCGGACCGCTTCGAAGTCGTCGTGGTCGACGACGGCTCTGCCGACGGAACCGGGGAAATGGTCAAGTCATTGCGCGTGCCTTATTCGCTGAAGTACGTCCGGCAGCCAAACCGGGGGCGGGCCGCCGCCAGAAACGCGGGTGTGCGTGCGGCCGACGCGGACTTGCTCATCTTCCTGGACAGCGACGTGGCCGTTGCGCGCGAGTTCGTGGAGGCCCATGTCGAGGCTCACACGGAGCCGATGCGGGTCGTGAAAGGCCCGGTGATCCATGTGGACAGTCTGGACGTTCCGCTGGATGCCGAGCCCAAGCTCACGGATTTTTCCAGCGCGTTCTTTGCAACGGCCAACGTGTCCGTGGCCCGCCGCCATTTTGAAGAGGCGGGGATGTTCAACGAGGTGTTCCGCGAATACGGCTGGGAGGATCTGGAGGCCGGAGACCGGTTGCGTGCCCTGGGGCTCCGTTCCTTCACGGCTTCTCGCGCGCGAGGCTACCACTACAGCCCTGCGTGGCGGCCCGGCGATCTTCCCGGTCAGAGAGAGCGAGAGCGCCAGCGAGGCCGGACGGGAATTATCTATTACCGCATGCGGCCCACTTTTCGCGGGCGGGCCAAACTGCTCCTGTTCCGACCGGTGTTTTGGATCGACCGCTTGCTTTTCCCCTGGGAGTGGTGTGAAGCCAGCTCGTTTCAACGTCTCCTCGCGTTCTTGCACCGCAGGGGGCCGCGCTGGTTGTTGCGTCTGCTCGTCCGTATCGTTTTGCACCACGACTACGTCGCGGGTATGCGCGAGGGCCTTGGCCGTTATGGTCCGCCGGCGGAGGAGGACCGTTGCTCGTACGGCAACGTTTCCGCCGCGGTCGAAAAGGATCCGGAGAAACCCGACAAGTAAAAGGCGAATTCCAGGGGCCGGCGCAAGGCGTTGCGGGCGCTCTCCCGCATGCCGGCCATCTGGAAGACGTTGCGGCCGGTGCGGGAGTTGGCTTCGAAAAACCAGAGGCGGCCGCGGCGGTCGATGCCGATGTCGACGCCCAGCTCGCCGACGTGGCCGGTGCGGCGGCAGGCCCGGTGGAGCAGCTCCGCCACGGCCAGCGCGACGCCCTCGACCTCCCGGCGCATGGCCGCGGCCTGGTCCGCATCGAGACCGAGCTCTTCCTGCAGCAGCGGCTCCAGGCGGCGGGCGTCGCCGCCGCCGTAAATGTTGGAAACGAAGCTCCCACGGCGGCCCACCCGGG
>QGSR01000356.1 GCA_003387805.1 Bacillota bacterium
CGATGAAGTTGACGCCCAGGTCCAGCGCCCGGTGAATGATGCGCTCGACGCCGACCGCGTCCACCTTGCCGCCGAACTGGTTCGTGCCTATACCGATAACTGAAACTTGAAGACCGGAGTTGCCCAGTCTGCGATACTGCATGGGTTTCGCCTCCTTCGTGTCTGGGCTTCGTTTTCCGCCCGGGCGACACCTTCACGCCGGCCGCTCCCGGCACGCACGTTTGCCGCCCCCTCCCGACCCGCACCTTTGCCGCCGCGCGGCCGGCCTTCGCCGCGAACCGGCGACAGCGCCGGCCAAATGTCCCCGGCCGTGGACATTGACGCCCAAATTCGGTAATATCTTGGTAAAGTCCATCGTTTGTCGGGCGTGATCATCCGCCGTCGGCTTCTGCGAAGACCTCCGCTTTCACGCATACCTCCACTTTGTCAAGATTGCACGAAAGAGGAGGAACGCGGATGTACACGCCGACACCGCAAGATCGTTTCACGTTTGGGCTGTGGACCGTGGGCAACCGTGGCCGCGACCCGTTCGGGGTTGAAACGCGCCCGCCTGTCGATCCTGTCGACATCGTTCACATGCTGGCTGAAATCGGCGCCTGGGGCGTCAATCTCCATGACAACGACTTGGTGCCCATCGACGCGACGCCGTCGGAGCGGGACGCCATCGTGGCCCGCTTCACGAAAGCGCTGGACGACACGGGCGTGCAGTTCGTCATGGGCACCGTGAACCTGTTCACGGACCCGGTGTTCAAGGACGGCGCGTTTACCAGCAACGTGCCGGAAATCCGCCGCTACGCCCTGCGCAAAACCATCGAAGCCATCGACCTGGCCGCGGAGCTGGGCGGCAAGATTTTCGTGCTCTGGGGCGGCCGGGAAGGCGCCGAAGTCAACGCCGCCAAAAACCCCATGGACGCCGTCAAGCGCTTCCGTGAAGCCCTCAACTACTTGTGCGAGTACGTCATCGACCAGGGCTACGAGATGAAGTTCGCGCTGGAGGCCAAGCCCAACGAGCCCCGGGGAGACATCTACTTCTCCTCCACCGGCGCGTATCTCGCGCTCATTCCGACGCTGGAGCACCCCGACATGGTGGGCGTCAACCCCGAATTCGCCCACGAGACGATGGCGGGGCTGTCGTTCCACCACATCGTGGCGCAGGCGCTGGAGCAGGGGAAGCTGTTCCACATCGACCTCAACGACCAGAAAATCGGCCGCTTCGACCAAGACCTGCGCTTCGGCTCGGAAAACTACAAGGAGTCGTTTTTCCTGGTCAAAGTGCTGGAAGACGGTGGCTACGACGGGCCGCTGCACTTTGACGCGCACGCGTACCGCACCGAGGATCTCGAAGGCGTGAAGGAGTTCGCCAAAGGCTGCATGCGCAGCTACCTCATTTTTAAGGAGAAGGTGCACCGCTTCAACGAGGACGAGGAAATCCAGCAGCTGCTGAAGGAAATTCAGGCGGCCGACGAGGAGCCGCTGACGTACGACCGGGTGCGCCCGGGCCAGCTGGTCGCGCCGGACTTCGACCGCCGGGCGTGGGGCGCCAAGGGCTACGCCTACGAGCGGCTGGACCAGCTGCTGTTCGACTTGATGATGGGCGTGCGGTGACGAGGGGTGACGAGGGGTGACGAGGGCGGGCCGTCCGCCGGCAGCCGGGCGCCGACAGCCGTCCGCCGGCAGCCGGCCGGCGGCGCTGATGCCGGGACTCCGGCCCGGCGGCCCGGCGGGGCCCGCAGCATCCCATCTCCGGGAGGTTCATGCCATTGGCGTATCTCATCGGCATCGACGTGGGCACATCCGGCACGAAAACGCTGTTGGCCGACGCCGACGGGCGCATCGCCGCCCGGGCGACGGTGGACTACCCGCTGCATGCGCCGCGCCCGGCCTGGGCCGAGCAGGACGCGGAAGACTGGTGGAACGCGGCGGTGGAGGGCATTCGCCGTGTATTGAATGAAGCTTCCGTGCGGCCCGAAGACGTGGCCGGCATCGGCGTTACCGGGCAGATGCACAGCTCGGTGCTGCTGGACGCAGCCGGGCGGGTGGTGCGGCCGCCGATTCTTTGGTGCGACGGGCGCACCACGGCCGAGTGCCGCCAAATCGAGGCCGACGTGGGCGGCCGGGCCCGCCTCATCGAGCTGACGGGCAACCCGGCGCTGGAAGGCTTCACGGCACCCAAGCTCGTTTGGCTGCGCAATCACGAGCGGGCCAGCTACGACCGCATCAAGACGGTCATGCTGCCCAAAGACTACATCCGGTACCGGCTCACGGGCGAAATCGCCACCGACGTGTCCGACGCCGCGGGGACGCTGCTCTACGACGTGCGGCGCCGGGAATGGTCCTCGCCCGGAGTGGAAAGCCTGGGGCTGGATCCCGCCTGG
>QGSR01000074.1 GCA_003387805.1 Bacillota bacterium
GCCCAGCTCGTACACGATGATGCCTTCGCCGCGCAGGCGGACCGTCAGCGCCGCGGCCACGTACAAAACGGAAAACAGGCTCAGCGCGGCCACGACCCGCTGCAGCACCAGGCGCCGCCGGAGGGGCAGCAGAACAACGCCCGTCAGCAGCGGGATCAGCACGGGCAAGAACACGAAATGCTCACGCATCTTCGCCATCCCCTCCGTCGCGGCCCAGCTCGTCCAGGCTGTCGGTGCCCGTCTCCTGGTACGTCCGATACGCCAGGGCCAGCTGAAACGCGGTCATGCCGAAGCCAATGACGATGGCGGTCAGGATGAGCGCCTGGGGCACCGGGTCGGTGTACGCGTCCACGCCCTCCTGCAGCACGGGCGCCAGACCCGTGTTGAGACCGCCCACGAGGATGAGCGCGAGAAACGTCCCGTAGCTCAGGATGCTGCCGCCGATGACGACCCGCAGCAGCGTCTTCTGCATCATGAGGTACAGCCCGACGGCGAAAAGGATGCCGGTGAGAATCGCGATGACGGTCTCTATGGCGCCTCACTCTCCTTCCGCCCGCCGCTCAGGTACCGCCGCTCCAGCACCAGCACTTTCACGCTGCCGACGATGGTGCCGATGACGACCAGGAACACGCCGAAGTCAAACAGGAGCACCGTGCTGACGTCGAAATCGCCCACCAGCGGCACATGGATCTGCCAAAACATGGATGACAAAAAGGGCATGCCGAGAAACATGGGCAGCACGCCGGCCACGGCCGCGCAGGCCAGCCCCAGCACGGCCACGGTGCGGTAGTACTGCCCGTAAATGCGGTCGCCCGTGCGCATGCCAAAGGCGATGTAGATGAGCAGCATGCCCGCGCTGGCCAAAAGGCCCCCGATGAAGCCGCCGCCGGGGAAATTGTGGCCCCGGAAAAACATAAACAAAGCAAAGGTCATAATGACGGGATACGCCAGGCGGGTGACCGTCTGCAGAATGACCGATCTCACTTCGGTCCCCCCTTGAAGCGCAGGTTGGACAAAATGTACACGCCCAGCCCCGCCAGCGCCAGCACCGTAATCTCGAACATCGTGTCAAAGCCGCGGAAATCCACCAGAATGACGTTGACGACGTTGGCGCCGTGGGCCAGGGGGAGGCTGTTTTCGATGTACCAGTCGGCCACGGTGCGATCCGCCCGCAGCCCCCGCACGCCCAGCAAGAGCAGCGTCGTGGCCAGGCCGCCGCCCGCGGCCAGCGCGACGTTGACCCAGCGGGCGGTCTTCGGGAACACGTCGCGGGTCAGGCGCGGCAAGTAGACGAACACCAACAGGAACAAAAGCAGCGTCACCGGCTCCACCACCAGCGTCGTCAGCGCCAGGTCCGGCGCCCGGAACAGCGTCCACATAATGACGAGGCCGGTGCCCACCGCGCCCATGGAGACCACCGCGGCCACCCGGGAGCGGAAAAACGGCACGCTCAAGGCCACCGCGGCCATCAGCACCGCCAACAGCAGCTCCGCCCACTCCAGCGAGCCCTGCGGCGGCCAGTCGGTCTGCAGCGAAAAAGGCCCCACGGATGCGGCGGTGACGCCCAGAAGCACCAGGAGAAAGCCCAGCATGTACGCGATGTAGTCCCGGGTGAAGCCCGTCATCAGGCGCTTCTCCACGAAGTCGGCCGTCTTCTGCAAGCCGTCCAGAAACCCGTCATACAGCGCGTTCATGTTGGGCGCCACCGGCAGCCGGCCGATGACGGCGTCCAGCGCCGGGCCGCGGGCATAAGCCACAAGACCCAGAGCGACCACCGCCGCGCTCATGAGCAACGGCGCGTTGAAACCGTGCCAAAGCGCCAGGTGCGGGACGTCCACGGGCCCCAGCACCCCGCGCGCCGCCGGCGCTACGATGGAGCCTTCGGCGAGGCCGGGCGCGACGCCCAGGACGACGGCCAGCGCCGCGAGGACCACCGGCGGCAGCCACATCCCCGCCGGCGGATCATGGGGCCGTCCGTGCCCGCCCGCCGCCGCCGGCGGCCGGCCCTGACCGAAAAAGACGCCGTGGGAAATCCGCAGCGAGTAGATGAACGTGAAAATGCTGCCCAAAACGGCCAGAGCCGGGAACAAGACGGCCAAGACCCCGCCGCCGGGCACGCCGGCCAGCACCGGGCCCGTCTCCAGCGACGCGGCGAAAAACATCTCCTTGCTGACGAACCCGTTCAGGGGCGGCACGCCGGCCAGCGCCAGCGCCGCCACCATGGCTACTGCGGCCGTGACGGGCATGAACGCGCCCAGGCCGCGCAAGGCCCGGATATCCCGGGTGCCCGTTTCGTGATCCACGATGCCCACCATCATGAAGAGCGCGGCTTTGAACACCGAGTGGTTCAGCACGTGCAGCACGGCCGCGGCCACGGCCGCCGTTGTGCCCCAGCCGAACAGGGCGATGATGAGGCCCAGCTGGCTGATGGTGGAGAAGGCCAAAATGGCCTTCAGGTCCGTCTGCCGCAGGGCCAGGTACGCGCCGAGCACCAGCGAGACGATGCCGGCGCCCGCCACCAGCAGCACCCACAGCGCCGTGCCGCCCAGAATCGGCGCCATGCGGGCGATGAGGTAAATGCCCGCCTTGACCATGGCCGCGGAGTGCAAATACGCGCTTACGGGCGTGGGCGCCTCCATGGCGTTGGGAAGCCACAGGTGGAAGGGGGCCTGGGCCGACTTGGTGAACGCCCCGAGCAGCACCAGCACCAGCATGGCCGGATACAGCGGGCTGCTGCGCAGCCCTTCGCCGCCGGCCAGAAGTGTTTCCAGATCCACCGACCCCGCGGCCACCAGGATCAACGCGGCGCCCGCCAGGAACGCCAGCCCGCCCGCGGCGGTGACCAAGAGGGCCTTAAGCGCCCCGGCCCGTGACTCGGGCCGGTGGGACCAAAAACCGATCAAGAGGAACGACGTAATGCTCGTCATTTCCCAGAACAAGTACATGACGAACAAGTTGTCGGCCAGAACGACGCCCAGCATCGCGCCGACGAAGAGCATCAGATAAGCGAAAAATGCGCCGTGGTTTTCGTCCTTGCCGAGATACGAGCTCGCATAAAACATGACCAGCGCGCCGACGCCGGTGATGAGCAGGACGAACAAAAACGCCAGCCCGTCCAGGGCGAAACCGAAATGCACGTCAAAGGGTCCCGCACCGCCCGGCAGCCAGCCCGCCGGCACCGTGAACCAGCGGAACGAGGCGCGCCAAACCTCGCCCTCGGCGATGCCCGGCGCGAGGCCGAGGAAATACACGAACAGGGCCAGCGGCCACAGCGCCAGCACGCGGCCGAGGCCCGCGCCGAAAAGCCGGCGCAGCCCGGGCGCCGCGAGGCCCAGCGCGATGGACACGATGACGGAAACAGGCAAAGTCCAGCTCAAGACGCTCCTACTCCTCGTGCTGTAGGATCATGGTTCGGTTGTGAACGGGACCGGGAGCCCTGAAACGTGTGCGCGAAGCGCGCGCGGGCCGCGAGACGGGAAATGCGCCTTCTTGCCCTATTACTATCAGTTCAAGACGACGTCCTGACATCCTCCCGCAAATTTTGGCGGGCCGGGACATCCGCTATTCCAGAGCTTTGACGAGCCATTCAGCCGTCGCGAGGTTGGTGGCCACCGGCACGCCCTGCACGTCGCAGAGGCGCAGCAGGGCCGACACGTCGGGCTCGTGGGGATGGGCCGTCAGCGGGTCCCGCAGGAAAAACACCGCGTCGATGCGGCCCAGGGCGATTTCGCTGCCGATCTGCTGATCGCCCCCCAGCGGCCCCGACAGGTAGCGGTGCACGCTGAGGCCCACCCGCTCCTGAATGAGGGCGCCGGTGGTGCCCGTGGCCACCAGCTCGTGGCGGGCGAATACGTCCCTGTGCCTCATGACGAAGGCGATCAAATCGTCTTTCTTGCGGTCGTGGGCGATGAGAGCAATGCGCACGGCGAAAACCTCCTCGGCGTCCGTCCGGGGCCGCGGCCGGGCCGGCAGGCGCCGGCGCCGCGGCTAGAGATACACCAGCCGGATCAGGACGAGACTCAGCACCATCACCAAGAAAAACAGCGGCAGCCCGATGCGCACGAAGTCCATGAACCGGTAGTTGCCCGGCCCCACCACCAGCGCGTTCACCGGCGAGGAGACGGGCGTGATGAACGCCGCGGACGACGCCAGCGCGACGGCCATGGCGAACGCGTGGGGCGGCTGGCCCAGCTGCTCCGCCAGCGCAATGGCCACCGGCGCCATCAGCACCGCGGTGGCCGTGTTGGAGATGAACAGGCCCAGCAGGGCCGTCAGCCCGTACAGCGCCGCCAGCATGACCACGGGATCGGCCCCGCGCACCGCGCCGCTCAAAGCCTGCACCACCAGGTCCACGCCGCCGGTTTTCTGCAGCGCCGTGGAGAAAGGCAGCATGCCCACGATCAAGAACACCGTGGGCCACTGGATGGAGCGGTACGCGGCGTTGACGTCGACGCAGCGGAACACCCCCAGCAAAAAGCAGCCGATGAGCCCCGCCAGCACGTTGGGCACGACGTTGAAGATCATGAGCCCCAGCACCACCGCCAGAACGCCCAGGGCGAAGGGCGCCCGCCATGGCAGCGGGACCACTTCCTGAGCCTCCACGGGCACGTGCAGCACGATAATCTCGTTGGGGTCCGTCTTGAGCCGGGTGATGGCCCGCCACGGGCCCGCCACCAGCAGCGTGTCGCCGGCCCGCAAAGGCTCCGACTGCACGTCGCCCATGACCGGCTCGGTGCCCCGCTTGACGCCGATGACCGACAGCCGGTAGCGGGTGCGGAAACCCGCCTCCACCGCGGTCTTGCCCGCCAGGCTCGACTCGGCCGGGATGAGCAGCTCCGCCATGCCTACGGAGCGGGACTTGTCGGCAAAATACTCCACGTCGATGGGCAGCGCCTGCAGCCGGTGCTCCGCGCAAAACCGGTCCAAGTTTTCGGCGGGCTTGCGAAAGTCCACGTACAGCGCGTCGCCCACCCGCAGCACCGTGCCGGCCGCCGGTTCCACGATCTCCGCGGCGAAGGGCCGCTGGCGCTCGATGGCCAGCACGTTGATGCCGAAGCGGGCCCGCAGCTTCAGCTCGTCCAGCCGCCGCCCCGCCCACGGCGAGCCCGGCGCCAGGCGCAGCCGCACCTCCCGGCCCACCAGCCCGTACTCCTCCACCCACCGGCTCACCCGGGGCCCGCCCCGCCGGCGCCGGGGCGCCGGCTCGTCCGCGGCCAGGCGGCGGCGCACCAGCACCATGTACGCGATGGACGCGGCCAGCACGGGCACGCCGAAGACGGTGAAGGAGAAAAACCCGAACCCTTCGTAGCCCGAGCGCACCAGCTCCCCGTGAACCACCAGGTTGGGCGGCGTGCCGATGAGGGTCATCATGCCGCTGATGAGCGCGCCGACGCTGAGGGGCATCATGAGCCGCCCCGGCGGGATGCCCGCCTGCCGCGCGACCCGGAGCACCGCGGGGATGAAAATGGCTACCGCGCCCGTGGAGCTCATGACCGAGCCCAGCCCGGCCACGACGACCATGAGCAGCGCTATGACCCGCTTCTCGCTCTTGCCCGAGCGCCGGACGATGGCGTCCCCCAGCCGCTGCGCCACGCCGGTGCGCACCAGCCCCTCGCCGATGACGAACAGCGCGGCGATGAGCACCACGTTGGGGTCGCTGAAGCCCGCCAGCGCCTCCTCGGCGGTGACGACGCCGAGCAGCGGCAGCAGCGTCATCATGAGCAGCGCGACGATGTCCATGCGCGGCTTGTTGACGGCGAACATGACGATGGTCGCCGCCAGCAAGCCGAAGACGATGACTAAGTCCGTTGTCACAGAGGCGTCCGGATCGGCATCTCGCGAATCCATCCATCCCGAACAGGCGAATTGGGACCGCCGCGGCCGCGGCGGCCAGGATCATCCGAATCAGCGCAGGTACCCTTCGGCCGGGGCCACCTAGTAGGCCGCACCCACGGGCAGCAGGCCCTTGTTGAACACGTAGCGCGGGTGGTGCACCATGGGCGTGTCGCCGTTGCCCAGGAAGCAGTACGTGCCCGGCCGCTGCTGCAGCATGAAGGCGAAGTCTTCGGAGCCCAGATACGTCGGGCCCGGGAAGACGACGTTTTCCGCGCCGAAGGCCGCCCTGGCAATTTCGTACGCCTTACGCGTCTCCTCCGGATCGTTGACCAGCACCGCGCCCGGCACGCCCTCCCGGATTTCGTACGTGCACCCGTACGCTTCGGCGACGCCCTTGGTGAGCTCCCGCACCCGGTTCAGCACCAGCTCGCGGTCCTCGTCGGTGGTGGTGCGGATGGAGAGGCGCAGCACGGCCGAGTGGGCCACCACGTTGCCGGCCTGGCCCGACTGGAAGGCGCCCACCGTCACCACCGCGGGATTTCGGGGCGACACGTTCCTGGACACGATGGTCTGAAGGGCCATGACCAGCGCGGAGCCGGCCACGATAGGGTCGATGCCCAGCTCCGGCATGGAGCCGTGGCTGCCTTTGCCCGTGAGCTCAATCTCCCAGTTGTCCACCGCGGCCATGGTGAAGCCTTCCGTGAAATACAGCTTGCCCAGCTCCAGGCCCGGCATGTTGTGCATGCCGAACACCGCGTCCACGGGAAAGCGCTCGAACAAGCCGTCCTTGATCATGGCCGGCGCGCCTTCCATCGTTTCCTCGCCGGGCTGGAAGATGAGCCGCACGGTCCCGTTGAAGTTCCGCGTGCGGGCCAGATATTCACCCGCGGCCAGCAGCATGGTGGTGTGCCCGTCGTGGCCGCAAAGGTGCGCCACGCCGTCCACGGCGCTCTTGTAGGGCAGATCGTTGTCTTCCTGAATGGGCACGGCGTCGAAGTCCGCCCGCAGGCCCACGGCCTTTCGGCCGTCGCCCGCCGTCAGCGACGCGACGATGCCGTACTTGCCGATGCCCGTCTCAACCTCGTCGCCCCACTGCCGCAGCAGCCCGGCGATAAACTGGGCCGTCTTCTCTTCCTGCATCGACAGTTCCGGGTTGCGATGCAGATGCTCGAACCACTGTTCCATCTGCGCCCGGTTGGCTTGCATCGCCTGCAAAATCTCGTTCATCGTTTCACTCCTTCTCAAGCGCCGGCCCTGTCCCCTGCCGGCGTCGTCCGAGAACAATGTCCACAATGAGCGGGGCGGCGGCCCGCCGCCCCGGCTCCTTACGCTCCCTGCTTCTGCACCCGCGGGGCCGGCGCCGGCGCTGGCGCGGTCTGCTTCGGAATCGTCAGCATGATGGAGACAATCGCGCCCGCCACCATCAGCCAGTTGACGGTCAGGGCGAAGAAGCCCGCCTGCCGCACGGCCAGGTTGTCCTGGCGGCCGATGAAGCTGATGACGCCTTCAATCCACTGCACCGACGAAACATCGCCGCTGATGGCCGTAAACACCGCCGCGGAAATCGCGACGCCGAAGGAAGCCCCAAGGGACGACGCCATCTTGTAGATGCCCGAGCCGCTGCCGGCTTCGCTCCTGGGCAGCGACGACAGCGCCGCGTCGGTGGACGGCGTGGCGTAGAAGGCCAGGCCCAGGCCGAACAGCGAGAAGCCTACCACCGCCAGAATCTTGTAGGTGCTCAGCAGCAGGTTGGTAGGCAGCAGCAGCGCGATGGCCAGGCCCACGATGAGCGAGCCCCAAATCATGGGCTTGCGGGGGCCGAAACGCTGCAGCAGCTTCTCGCCCACCCGGATGAAGGCCACGAAGGTGATGGCGTAGCCCAGGGTCAGCAGCCCCGCCTCCTGGGCGGACATGTTGCCGCCCAGCTGCACCAGGGACATGGCGACGATGAGCATGCCGGCCGTGCCGTTGAGCAGCAGGTTGGAAATGGTCGCGCCGGTGAAAATCGAGTTCTTGAACAGCTTGAAGTTGACGAAGGCGTTGTCCGCCCGGGACTCGATGCGGTAGAAGAGGACGCCGAAGACGACGCTGACGGCCAAAAGCGCCAGCGACGCGGGGCTGGTCCAGCCCAAGGCGCCGCCTTGCGTCGCAAAAACCTGCAAGGCCACCATCATAATCATGAACGTGATGACGCCCGGCAGGTCGAACTTGGCGCTGCTCTGTCCCTCCGCCTTGCTCTCCGGGGTGCCCTTCACCATGAGCATGCCGATGAGCGACAGCGCGGCCGAGCCGAAGAAAATCCAGCGCCAGCCGACGTTTTGCATCATGAGTCCGCCGAAGAGGGCCGCGAAGCCCGAGCCGCCCCACGAGCCCATGGACCACAGGCTGATGGCCCGCTGGCGGGCCGCTCCTTCCCAGTACACCTGAACGAGGGCCAGCGACGACGACATGATGGCCGCCGCGGACAAGCCCTGCAAGATGCGGCCCAGCATCAGGAACACGGTGCCGAGC
>QGSR01000357.1 GCA_003387805.1 Bacillota bacterium
CGGCGCCGCGCATGAGAGTCCGCGCCTGTGCACGGGGGAAGTGTACGGGGTAAACGCACCCCCGGCCGCCCCCCCCGCCCGCCTGGGCCCTCCGTCGCCGACGGTAACCCGCACCGCCGCGGCCAGCAGCGGCACCGCGACGAAGGCCGTGGGCATGCGCCCGATGGCCGCGTTGCTGGAGCTGAGCCGCAGCGTCACGGGCAAGTTGCCCACCACGCCCGTCGGCACCAAATGCCATGTCACGTCCACGCTCTCGCCCGCCGCCACGACGCTGGGCCGCCGCACGGGCGACTCGCCCCGGGCCAGCGCCAGACCCAGCACCGGCTGCAGCGTCACTTCCACGTCCAGCGCGTCCAGCTGGCCCGTGTTCACGATGGTGGCCGTCACCGGCAGCGGCACGTTGGCCCAGCGGCCGTCCGCCACCGTCAGCTCGTAGTCCGGCATGCGCACTTCCAGCGCGGCCGGCGCGACCACCGTCACCGTCCGGTCAACCCGGTTCGGATCCGCGTTGCTGGAGCTGACGGCCACGCGGTACGTGAACGGACCCGACGTGCCCGCGGGCACGCTGACGCGCCAGCTCACCTGGCGGGAGTCTCTGGGCGCCATGTCGCCCAGCGCCGCCGCGGCCGGACCCTCCACGATGCGCAGCGGCGACGGCAGCTCCAGGCGCACCTCCGCGTCGCGGGCGATCCAGTCGCCGGTGTTTTCAATGTAGGCCCGCACCTCGAACGTCACGTCCGCGGCGTGGCTGCCGTTGACCGAAGCCGGCGACGTGACGCCGATGGAGAGGTGGCCCGGCGCGATGGTGATGCCGCCGAGGCCGTAGTACGTCACGTACGTGCGCGTCTCGCCCGGCGCGAGGGGGCGCGGATTCCAGAACAGGGCCACCGCGCTGTCCAGGTCCCACTCCTCGCCGACGCGGGCGAAGTCCCGTCCGGGGACGAACTCGAAGTTCCACACGCCGTCGGCCAGGCTGCCCCAGTTGGAGAAGTACACTTCATCGGGCACCGTCGTGTCAAAGGCCCGCAGCGTGCCCTGGGAGACGATTTGCGGGTTGGCCAGGGAGTCGAAGGCCTGGAAGAAGTCCGGAATCGCGTCGCCGCGAAACGCGGTGTCGGTCAGCACCGCCTGCCCGCCTACCTGGAAAGGCGCGCCGTCGTTGCTGCCCAAAAGGGTGTCCAGCATGACCCGCAAGCCCACGGTGCGGGGCGTGGTGCCTTGATTGGTGATGCGGTACTCAATCCGCGCCGTGTCGGGCTGCCCGGTCGTAATGCCACGGGCGATGCTCAGAACCTGGGTGACGACAATGTCTTCGGCCCGCCAGACCGTGTGGATTTCGCGCCCCTCGTGGATGAAGGGACCGACGATGGTATCGGAGTAAAGCCCCAGCCGGCCGGCGCGCCGCTGGGTCGCCCCGCCGAACACGTAGTCGCGGCCGTCGATGCGCACGGTTGTGTAGGACGTCACCGGGCCCGGGTTGTTGACCGTGCCATAGATGAGGGGACGGTTTTCATCGCCGATCCGCTCGGGATCGCCGCCCGTGGTGTTGACGGAGAACCGGCCCGTGGCCTCGTCCCGGGCGTTGACAATGATGGCGATGAACTCATTTTCCAGCACGACGTTGTCGCCGGTCTGGCTCTGTACCGCCTGCGCGCCGGCCGGGGCCCACGGCCCCGACGCGAACAAGGCGCACACGACGGCCAGGGCCGTGAGCAGCCGGCGCCACGGCGCCGGCGTCGAGCTGCGAAGCAATCGTCTCGTCATCGTGTCCTCTCCCTGTTCGCGGTGCGTCGTCATCCGTGAGCGCCGGCCGGCGCGGCCCGCCTAAAGATTGCGGCGCTCGAGCACCTCCACCTGCGGCGACGGCAAGTACTCCACGGAGGCGCCGTCGCGGCGCACCAGCACCACCCGGAGCACCTCGACGTACGCCTGGCCCGTGGGCGTGTACGGCATGAACTCGAAGTAGCGCTTCATCGAGTCGTCGGCCACGTCCGAGCCCGACGTCTGCAAAATATCCACCGAGCGCACCGAGCCGTCGGCGTTGACCACCACTTCCACCACCATGTCCCGCAGCGTGCGGGCGTCGGCGGTCTCCACCGGCTTGGGCGTGCCGCGGCCCAGCTCCAGCGCGAAGGACGCGGGCGGCGCGGAAGGCTGCGCCTGCTCGGCGTCCGCGTCGGGGCTGCCGTGGTCCGCGCCGGTCACCGGCTCGCCTTCCGCCGCGGCCGAGCCGTCGGCCGCGGGCGGCCGCGCCTCGTCCTCCGCCGGTGCGGGCGCGGCCTCCGGCGCCGCTTGGGCCGGCTCCGGGGGCTCGGGCTCAGGCTCCGGCTCGCGCACCGGCTCCGTCGACGGTTCGGGCTGCCGCGCCGGC
>QGSR01000358.1 GCA_003387805.1 Bacillota bacterium
TCGTCAACTTCGGCGGCGCAGCGCCAACTATGGCTGCCGCAAGATTTTGTCCATCGCCTTGCCGCGGGCCAGCTCGTCGATGAGCTTGTCCATGTAGCGGATTTCCTGCATCAGGGGCTCCTCGATTTCTTCCACCCGCACGCCGCAAATGACGCCGGTGATCTGCCGGCGAGCCGGGTTGAGGCGGGGCGCCCGGGCGAAAAACGTCTCGAAGTCCGTCCCCTCCTCCAGCTGCCGCTCCAGCTCCTCCTGGCTGTAGCCCGTCAGCCAGCGGATGATGGTGTCCACTTCTTCCTTCGTGCGGCCTTTTTTCTCCGCCTTCGTGACGTAGTGCGGATACGCTTTTGCCACCGGCATTCGGTAAATGCGATGTGTGCCCATGTTCGTCGCTCTCTTTCGGTCTTGATGCGGACTTCTCGGACGTGCCCCGTCGGCGCCTTCGCCTGTCGGGGCAGCTTGCTTTGTTGCGCCGGCCCGCCGACGTCCTGCATCCATTGTAATGCTTTCGCTCGAGCGGGGACAGCGGGACCCGGGCTGGTGGCATGAACCCGGGCGCGTCCTGCCGGGGTCGCATCCGGGTGCGCACCTGAAATCGGTAATCACATCGGGCCATGTCATCGGCCTTGCACCGTCGGAAATCTGTGTACCATCTGGGACCGTGCACCAATATTCCGTCCGGAATGCGGCCGCGGCAACAAGCCTCATTTCTGAGGGTTAGCTTTTCCGTAAGCCTCGAAAACGAGGGTTAACGGGAAAATAACCCTCACCAGTGAGGCTTACTCGGTCATGAGGCCGAGCCCGGCCGGCGCAGCCGACGTGGGCCGAGGATGCCCGGGGTCGGCACCGCAAAAAGCCCATGCCATCGGACTTTCGACGCTGGAAGTTCGTGCATGCCCTGGGAGTTTGCACCAATATTCCGCCGGGACCGCGCCGGGGACGCTAAGCCTCATTTCTGAGGGTTGTTTTTTTCGTAAGCCTCAAAAACGAGGGTTACCAGGAAAATAAGCCTCACCAGTGGGGGTTGCTCGGCCGCGGAACCGACCCAGGACCCCGGCGTTGACTGCAGAGCGGATTGGTCACAGGCCGACTCTCAAAACGCCCATGCCAGCGACCTTTCGGCGCTGGAAGTTCATGCATGGGCTGGGATTTTACGCCGGCAACGCTCGCCCGCACCGTGGGCCGGCACGGCTGGGCCGCACGATGGGCCGGCACGGCTGGGCCGCACCGTGGGCCGGCACGGCTCGACCGCACGGTGGGATCGCACGGCCTCGTCTTGGAACAGCTCAGCCGCACCTAGGGCCGGCCCGGCCGCACCTTTGGCATGGACTCAGCCGCAACGTGCGCGGCTTGTTCCTTGGCCGCGTCGTCATGTCAGGATGGCAAGAGGAATTGCACGACATTTGGGGAACGATCCGTCTTGTTTGTTCCGGCAAGTATCGCGGCGGAACCCCGTCAACATTGGATTGAACGCGAGCACGGCGCGGGCCGTCTGGTCCGTTTCAGCCGAACGTCTCGGAGGTGCGGTATGTTATCGCCTCAGCCGGCAGCGACGAAGGTCCAACGCTCACCCTGGGCGCTCGCCGGGTGGAGCTGCCTTTTCACAATGCTGGGCTTTCCCGTCCATGAGGCGGCCCACGCCTTGGTTTATTTTCTGAACGGCACCGAGTTCATCATGACCCTGAACCGAGTCCTTCCGGAGCAGGAAACCGTGGTCGGGCTCTTGGCCGGGCCTCTCTCCAGTCTTGTGCTGGCGTGGCTCGGACTGTGGGCTGCGGCTTCCGGCAAACTCCCCCCGGCCGCGGGCCTCGGCGTCGCATTCGGTCAAGTGTTTCACCGGCCGTTTCTCCATATCGGCATGCTGTTCTTCGGCCTCACCGAAAACGACGAAGCGATGGCCGCCGACCTCTTGGGCCTTCCCCACGCCGCATTGATTATTCCTTCCTTTTTGTTGTACACGGCGACGTTGATTTTGACGGCACGGCAAATGCGTGCCGCGGGCTACTCGTACTCGGCCCTCCTTTCGGTGTTCGTGGCGGTCGCAGCAGGCGTGGCGACGGTTCTGTATCTGGACTATGTCATCTTTGGAGTGTAGACGGAAGGCACGGCCGGCGGCCTGACAGCAGGCTATTTTTGGCGATAGCACCGGCGTCGTCGTGGTGACCAGCTTGATTTCGTCCGCGGGCTTCGGCGCGTACATGGCGCTTACCACCATCATGCACGCCGTCATGACGACGCTGCTCGGAATTACGCTGCCCTTCGCCGCCTACACGACGGCCACCAGCGCGCTGAGCTTTTTTCTCGGGCCCGTGGGCGTGGGGCTGATTGGTGCTGGCGGTGCTGACCGTGACCGGCACCCGGGGCCAAAAG
>QGSR01000359.1 GCA_003387805.1 Bacillota bacterium
CCCTTCGCCGTCCGGCGTTTTGCGGCCGATGCGCGGCCTGAACCCTGCCGCCGGGCCCGGGGCTGCGCCCGCTGCGGGGGTCGCGGGGCCCCCCGCCGGGCCCACCGCCGTGTCCACCGCTGGGCCGACTACCGGGCCGACTACCGGGACCGTCGCCGCGCCCACCGCCGGGCCAGCCGCCGGCGCCTCGCCGGCCGACAAACTCGGTCCTCGCCCCTCGCCAGCGGGCGGCGTGACCGGTCCCGTGTTGCAGTCCGGCAGCTCCGGTCTCGTCTCCACAGTCCTCGACTACTACCGCTTCGCGCAGATGCTGCTCGACGGCGGCACTTTCGGGGAACGGCGGCTGCTGCACCCCGAAACGGTGGCCGCGATGCGGCACAACCAGCTGCCCGACAACCTCCTGCCCTACCAACTGCCGTGGCCGCACACCGCCCGCTACACCCGCGGCTGCGGCTTCGGCTTCGGCGTGCGCGTCGTGCTGGACGTCCAGCAGTGGGGCGTCCCCGGCTCCGTCGGCGAATTCGGCTGGGCCGGCGCGGCCAACACGTACCTCTGGATCGACCCGGCCCAGCAAGTGGTGGCCCTGCTGTTCGCACAGGCGTTTCCGTTCATGCACACGTCGCTGGACACCGAGTTCAAGGCGCTGGTCTACGAGGCGCTGCGGGGTTAACGAGCAGCGCCGGGCCGAGGCCCACTCAAACTCGCCCGAGGCCCGGTCCGGCCAGGCCCGGGAGCCAGTGAGGCCCCGTCCGGCCAGGCCGGGGAGCCAGTGAGGCCCCGTCCGGCCAGGCCGGGGAGCCAGTGAGGCCCCGTCCGGCCAGGCCCGGGAGCCAGTGAGGCCCGCCTCGGGCCTGGTCGGTCCGCCTGAGGCCCTGTCAGGCCGGGCCGGTGCCCGGGCAAACTCGCCTGAGGCCTGGTCCGGCCAAGCCCAAGCCCACCGAGGCGCCCCTGGCCTCCCGCTCAGTCCCAGCTCAGGCCCACCCGGCCGCCAACCGTCCCCGCCAGCCGTGTACGCCCGCAGCCCGCCAGCTGCCCGGTCGCCCATGACCCGCCAGCGGGGCAACAACTCGAATGCCGACCCAAATTTCGACCGTCAACCGTCATTTTCGCCCCGCCAGCGGGTCACGCGTCCGTCCGCCGCCGGCTGCCGAAACGGCACGGCGCGGCCTGACCTGCGGCCTTGGCGCCGGCACATGTTCCACGAAACAAGCAGTGCCAGAAACCCGCGTTGCGTCGGCGTTTGCAGCTCCACCCGTGTCAGAGATTGGGAGCACGCTGAGCGTGACGCCGCGACCTCAAGTGTCGGAACCCAGGCGGTCGCCCAGTGACCCGCCAGCGGGCCGAAAGAGCGGACTTCGACCCAAACTTCGCCCGTCAGCCGGCATCTCCGACCCGCTCGTGGGCCGCTCGCCCGCCCGGCGCCACGTTCGAGCCCGCCGGCCCCCGGCCCCACATGCGGTCTCGTCCGCCGCACAAATACAATAAGGTAAGCAGCACCGGAAACGGGCTCTGCGCCGCTGCTCGCAGACCCATCGCCGCCCGACATGGTGCTCGATGGAGCTGCGGTACCGCCACCTTCAATGCCGAAGTCCGGACCAACGACCGACGACCCGCCAGTGGGCTGAAAACACGAACTTCGGCCCAAACTTCGACCCTCACCCTCCATTTGCGACCCACTGATGGGTCGCTCTCCCGCCTTACGCCCCCTTCGAAGCCGACAGCGCGCCGCCTCACCAGAGGTCTTGGCCACGGGACAAATACAATGTGGAAAACAACCCGGAAACGGGCTCTGCGCCGCTGCTCACAGGCCCATCGCCGCCTGACATACTGCTCGATTAAGGTGCGGCGCCGCCACCTTCAATGTCGAAGCTCGGACTAACGAACGACGACCCACCAATGGGCCGAAAACACGAACTTCGGCCCAAACTTCGACCGCCGTCGCCATCTCGGACCCGCTCGTGGGTTGCTCACCCGCCCGTTAGCCGCCTCGTCCCCGACCTCGAGGCGCTTGGCTTCAGCCCTCCACAACAAGAGAGTCCCAAGAAGGTATCCCGCCCCGGAAACCGGCTCTACGTCGTGGTTTCCAACTCCATCGCGCAAAGAAGTTGTCCCCGCTCCTAGCCCGCTGCCGCCGCCTTCAATGTCGGAACCGACGCCATCGAGCACCGCCCCACTAGCGGGACGGAAAAACCGACTTCGGCCCAAATTTCGACCGTCGTCGGCAGCCTCTGCTCCGCCAATGGGTCGCTCGCCCTTCCTGAGCCGCCTCACCGCCGCGCCACACTGGCGCCTCCGTACCAGTCAGCCGTCTCCCGGCCCGCACACCCCCGTCACGACGCCGGACCGCCTCACCACCACTCCATC
>QGSR01000075.1 GCA_003387805.1 Bacillota bacterium
CCCACCCGCCCGGGGAGGGGACGACGACCACCGCGGCAGGCTCCGGCTCCACCATCCCCAGGCGGGTGCGGGCCAGCTGCTCCACCCGTTCCAGCGAGCGGCTTTGGGCCACCGCCACCGCCAGGCGGGTGTGCTCCTGCTGCACCCGCGCCAGCTCCTGCTTGGCGTCCGCCAGCTCGTAGCCGAGGGCCATCACCTGCACCCGCAGCGCGACGAATCCCGCGCCGGCGGCCAGCAGCAGCAGGCCCACCAGCGGCACCACGACAAAGGGGCTGACGGAAGGCCGCCGCACCCGCACGGTGACGGTTTCGGGCCGGGGCTTCAGCGGCGGCATTTCGTAAACGTCGGATTTCAGAGCCGGTACCAAGGTTATTCTCCTCCCTCGCGGCCTAGACCGGTGCGCTCGGCGACCCGGAGCCGGGCGCTGCGCGCCCGTGGATTTTTCTCCAGCTCCGCGGCCCCCGGCACCACGGCCTTGCGGGTCAGGATGCGCAGCAAGGGCTTTTTGCCGCACCGGCAGACGGGCACGTCGGGCGGGCATTGGCATCCTTGCGACAGCCGGGCGAACGTCTGCTTGACGATGCGATCCTCCAGCGAATGAAAACTGATGACCGCGACGCGCCCGCCGGGAAGCAGCGCGTCGATCGCGGCCTCCAGCCCCTCCCGCACGGCGGCCAGCTCGTCGTTGACGGCGATGCGCAGCGCTTGAAACGTGCGTTTGGCCGGGTGCGGGCCCCGGCGCCGGGCCGGGGCGGGAATCGCGTCTTTCACCGCTTCCACCAGTTGTCCGGTGGTGATGAACGGCTCCCTCTCCCGGCGGCGCACGATTTCGCGGGCGATGCGCCGGGCCCAGCGTTCCTCGCCGTACTCTCGAAAAATGCGAGTCAACTCGTCAAATGACAGAGAATTGACAAGATCAGCAGCCGTCACCCGGGAGCGCGTGTCCATGCGCATGTCCAGCGGGGCGTCGAAGCGGTACGTGAAGCCGCGCCGAGGCTCGTCCAGCTGGAACGACGACACGCCCAGGTCCAGCAGCACGCCGTGCACGCCGCTCACGCCCAGATCCGCCAAAATGCGGCGCAAATGGCGGAAATCGTCGTGCACGAAAGTGACCGCGTCCCTGAAGTCTGACAATGTCGATTTTGCTCGTTCGAGGGCCGACGCGTCCCGGTCGATGGCGATGAGGCGCCCGCCCGGCGTGACGGCGCGGGCGATGCGGAGCGCGTGGCCGCCGCCGCCCACGGTGCCGTCGACGAAAATCTGGCCGGGCTGCGGGTCCAAAAGCCGCAGCACTTCATGGAGCATGACCGGGACGTGCTCGAACTCTGCCATCGGTTTCCTCCTACAGGCCGAGCCCTTCCAGATTTTCCGCGATGTCTTCGAAAGAGCCCTCGGCCTGCTGGACGTATCCGTCCCAAACTTCTTTGGCCCAAATTTCCACACGATTCGAGACGCCGATGACGACCGCGTCTTTGTCCAGCCGGGCGTGGGCCCGCAGGGTCTGGGGAAGCATGATCCGGCCCTGCTTGTCCAGCTCCGCCTCGGCGGCGCCCGAAAACAAAAACCGCACGAACGCCCGGGCGTCGGCCTTGGTCAGGGGCAGCTGCTTCAGGCGCGACTCCAGCACTTGCCACTCGGACAGCGGGTACGCGAACAGGCAGCTGTCCAGTCCCCTGGTGACGATGAACCGCTGGCCCAGCCCTTCCCGGAACCTGGCGGGGATGGTCAGGCGGCCTTTGTCGTCCAGCGTGTGCTGAAATTCGCCGAGGAACACGGCCCCAGTCTCCCCCACTTTGACCCACTTTGCCCCACCAGTACTGCGCTAGTTCGGGGAAAACTCCCCAACTCCTCCCACCCGAGCGCATTTTTTTCGGGCGGCCGCCAAAAACCGGCCCTTTGCTTGCGCCGGCGCAGGCGTACGGTATAATAAGGAATGGATGACTTCACGAGGGGGGAACAAGCGGTGGCTAAGCCCGTTATCGATATTGATCAGGAATATAAGTACGGGTTTAAGGATCCGGAGGCGTACGTTTTCAAATCCGGAAAAGGCCTGACGCGTGAACTCGTTGTCGAAATCTCCGAGATGAAGGGCGAACCGGGCTGGATGACGGACTTTCGCCTGAAGGCTCTGGAGACATTTTTCAAGAAGCCCATGCCCACCTGGGGCGCGGACTTGTCCGGCGTCGACCTGGACAACATTCACTACTACGTGCGCCCCGCGGAGCGCAAGGGCCGCACGTGGGACGAAGTGCCGGAGTACATTAAGGAAACCTTTGACCGCCTGGGCATTCCGGAGGCCGAGCAAAAGTTCCTCGCCGGCGTGTCGGCGCAGTACGAGTCCGAAGTGGTCTACCACAGCATGCGGGAGGATCTGGCCCAGCAGGGCGTCATCTTCCTGGACATGGACTCGGGCCTCAAGGAGCACCCGGACATCGTCAAAAAGTACTTCGGCACCGTGGTGCCGCCCAGCGACAACAAGTTCGCCGCGCTGAACTCGGCGGTGTGGAGCGGCGGCTCCTTCATCTACGTGCCGCCGGGCGTGAAGGTGGAAATTCCGCTGCAGGCCTACTTCCGCATCAACGCGGAAAACATGGGCCAGTTCGAGCGCACGCTCATCATCGCCGATGAAGGCAGCTTCGTCCACTACGTGGAAGGCTGCACGGCGCCCATTTACAGCTCGGACTCTTTGCACGCGGCGGTGGTGGAAATCATCGCGCTGAAGAACAGCCGCGTCCGCTACACCACCATCCAGAACTGGTCCAACAACGTGTACAACCTGGTGACCAAGCGGGCCGTGGCCTATGAAGGCGCGACCATGGAATGGGTGGACGGCAACATCGGCAGCAAGACGACGATGAAGTATCCGGCCATCTTCCTCATGGGCGAAGGCGCCCGCGGCGAAGTGCTGTCCATCGCCTTCGCGGGCAAAGGCCAGCACCAGGACGCCGGGGCGAAGATCGTGCACAACGCGCCCAACACGTCGTCCATCGTGACGTCGAAGTCCATTTCCAAGGGCGGCGGCGCGACCACCTACCGCGGGCTCATCCGGATCAACCCCAACGCCAAGGGCTCCCGCAGCAAGGTGGACTGCGACGCGCTGCTGTTCGACGACCGTTCCAAGGCGGAAACCATTCCGTACATGGACATTCTGCACGAGGACGTGGCCGTGGAGCACGAGGCCACCATCAGCAAGGTGGCGGAAGACCAGCTGTTCTACCTGATGAGCCGCGGTCTCAGCGAGGACGAGGCGACCATGATGGTCGTCCAGGGCTTCCTCGAACCGTTCACCAAGGAGCTCCCCATGGAGTACGCGGTGGAGCTGAACCGCCTCATCCAGCTCGAAATGGAAGGATCGGTGGGCTGAGAGCGCCCGCCGCAGCATACCTGGGGCCGGCATTCGTCCGGCCCTTTTTTTGCCGTGCGCCAGGAGGTGAAACAGGAAACGACGCGTCTTTAAAGAAAATTGGGAGCGGTACCAATTTCTGAGTCGGCTTCGGAAAGGAGTTTGGGGGAATGTCGACCTTTAAAGCCGGACTTGAAGACATTGTCGCGCTGCGCTCGGAAATTTGCTTTATCGACGGTCAAAAGCGACAGCTGGTGTACCGCGGCTATGACATAAGCGAGCTGGTCGGCAAGGCGACCTTCGAGGAAGTCGTGTATTTGCTCTGGAACGGTCAGCTGCCGGCGGCCGCCGAGCTGGAGCGGTTCAAGGAACAGCTCGCGGCGGAAGCCGCCCTGCCCGAACAGCTGGTGGACTTCCTCAAGGCCAGCCCGAAAGACGCGGAGCCGATGGCGGTGCTGCGCACGGCGGTGTCGGCGCTGGGGCTGTTCGACCCGGACACGTCGGTGCAGGATCGCGAGGCCAACCGACGCAAGGCGGCGCGCCTTTTGGCCAAGGTGCCCGTCATCGTGGCCTACAACGGCCGCCTGCGCGAGGGCAAGGACCCGGTGCCGCCCAAGCCGGAGCTGGGCCTGGCGGCCAACTTCCTGTACATGCTGCACGGCCGCGAACCGGATCGGATGGACGCGGAAATTTTCGACGCCGCGCTGATTTTGCACGCGGACCACGAGCTGAACGCGTCCACGTTTACGGCGCGGGTGGTGACGTCGACGCTGTCTGACGTGTACTCGGCCGTCACCGCGGCCATCGGCGCGCTCAAAGGCCCCCTGCACGGCGGCGCCAACGAGCAGGTTATGCGCACGTTGCTGGCCATCGGCGAAGCGGACCGGGTTGACGAGTGGCTGGAGGCGGCGCTGGCACGCAAAGAGCGCATTATGGGCTTCGGCCACCGCGTCTACAAGACCGGCGACCCGCGGGCCGACTATTTGCGCCGGTTCTCGCAGCAGCTGGGCGAAAAGCGGGGCGAGACCAAGTGGTACGAGATGTCCCGCCGCCTGGAGCAGCTGATGTACGAGAAGAAAGGCCTGTATCCCAACGTGGACTTTTACTCCGCGTCCACGTACTACATGCTGGGCATTCCCATGGAGCTGTTCACGCCCATTTTCGCCTTCAGCCGCGTGTCGGGCTGGACGGCCCACATTCTCGAACAGCTGGACGACAACCGCCTCATCCGGCCGCGGGCCGAGTACGTCGGGCCGCGGGACCAGACCTTCGTGCCTGTCGATCAGCGCTGAGGAGAGCGGTTGTGCTTTTCGCGGCGCCGTCCGCCGGGCGGCGCCGCTTTTGCATCTTCTTAAGGAGAGGTGGCGGCTTGCATGAGCGACGCGATTCTCGTCTACGTCACCACGGCCGGCGAGGAGGAAGCGCGCCGCATCGGCCGCGCGCTGGTGGAGAAGCGGCTGGCCGCCTGCGCCAACATCGTGCCGGCCATTCACTCCGTCTACCGCTGGGAAGGAAAAGTCGTCGAAGACGGCGAGACGCTGTTGCTGCTGAAAAGCACCCGCGACATGCTGCCCGAACTGACCGCCGCGGTGCGGGAACTGCACTCGTACTCCGTGCCGTGCGTTACGGCCTTTGACGTGGTCGGGGGCAACGCGGACTACATTCAGTGGGTGGCCGATTCGGTAGGTCCCGAGAGCCGGGCGGCGGACTGAGCCGCCGGGCCCGCGCCGCCTGCGGGCGCCATGGCAGGTGCGCCGTGCCGCCCCGCGCCGAAGCTGCGGCCGCCGCGGCGGCGCACCTTCCGCTCCCCCGCTTTTCCCCGCCGCCGGTCAGCTGCGGGTGGCGCCCAGCAAGTCTTTGTACGTATCGATGTCCATGCCGATCCCGACCCGGGGCGCGGTCACGTCCGAGCCGTTGCGCTCCGCACACGTGACACACCGCCTCGTCTCGGGCAGCGCCTGCAGCCGTTCCCGCGAGATCGGTTTTCCGCAAATTTCACATAGCCGTTCCAAATGCCATCACCGCCTTCTCGACGCGGCATCGGGGAGATATCCCTGACTATTCCGCCCACGTGGCAAACGTTCGACAAACAGGGCCGGTTCCCTGCCGAACGCAGCCCCGGGCCCTCTTCCGCGCCGCCGGCGGAAAGGGGTGGCCGAGAAGACAAGAAAAAGCCCCCGGCAACGCCGGGGGCCGGAGGTCAGCGCCATCCGTGCCGCAGCCGCCGGGGCTGCTGCGCCAGCTGCCGCTCCGCGCGCTCAATGGCCGCCCTCACCAGGGAACCGGCTTCGCGCGCCGTGATCTCGCCCCAGTCTCCGGGACGGACTTTGTGGGCAAAGCCCAGTTCCTGCGCCAGCTCGTATTTGAGGGCGTCCGACATGACGCCGCGGCGACGAGCCATGGATGCAGCACCTCCAGGGCTAGTATGCCCTCTGCCCCGGGCGCCGACGCGAGGGCCGGCGCCGGGCTAGCGCCGGCCCGTTTCCTCGCGGGCCAGCCGGACGAACTCGTCCACGTCCCGGAGGACGTGATCCACCGCTTCGGCCCAAAACCGCTCCGTGGTCAGATCCACGTCCAGGTGCTTCTTCGCCAGGTCTTCCGCCGTCATGCGGCCGGTGTCCAGCAGCAGCGCGTCCACCACCCGCGGGAAGTCGGCCCCCAGGCGCTCCCGGCGGGCGTAAATCCCCGCGCTGAACAAGTACCCGAACGTATACGGGAAGTTGTAAAACGGCGCGTAGGTGATGTGGAAATGCAGCTTGCTGGCCCAAAACAGCGGGTGGTAGCGGGCCAGCCCGTCCAGGAACGCCCTGCGCTGCGCGGCCTCCATCCGCTGGTTCAGCTCGTCGGCGCCCAGCGCGCCCCGCCGGCGGGCTTCGTAAAACTCGGTCTCGAACAAGAAGCGCGCGTGGATATCCATCAGGAAGGCGGTGGCGCGGCTCAGACGGTTGTCCAGCAGGGCCAGCCGGCGCGACGGGTCGGACGCGGCCTCCAGCGCGCCGTCGGCCACCACCATTTCCGCCAGCGTGGACGCGGTTTCCGCCAGGTTCATGGGGTACTCCCGGGCCAAAGGCGGCAGGTCCCTCATCACGTGGAAATGGTACGCGTGGCCCAGCTCGTGGGCCAGCGTGTCCACCGACGAAGACCGGCCGCCGTACGTCATGAAGATGCGGCTCTGCCCGCTCAGCGGGAAGCTGGTGCAGAAGCCGCCGGCGCTCTTGCCCGGGCGATCCTCCGCCTCAATCCAGCCTTCGTTGAACGCGGTGACGGCCAAATCCCGCAGGCTCGGGCTGAAGCGGCCGAACTGCTCGACGATGAACTGCGCCGCGTCGTCGTACGGAATTTTTTCCGCGTCCGTTTGGCCCACCGGCGCGTTCAGGTCGTAGAAGCTGAGCCGGTCCAGACCCAGCAGGGCCGCCTTGGCGGCGAAGTAGTCCAGCAGCTTGCCCTTCCCTTTTTCCACCGCGGACCACATGGCGTTCAAGGTGGCCTCGGTCATGCGGTTGGCGTCCAGCGGCTCCTTGAGGACCGAATCCCAGCCCCGGTACTTGTACAGCGTCAGGCGGTAGCCGGCCAGGTTGTTGAGGGTGGTGGAAAAAATGTCGGCCTGCTCGGCCCACGCGGCCTCGTACGCCTCGAACACCCGCCGGCGCACCTCCCGGTCGGGATCCGACAAGCGATTGGCCGCCTGGCCCACCGACAGCAGCACTTCTTTCCCGTCTTCCTCCACCGGAACCCGGATTTTGCCCGACACCAGGTGGTACATCTGGCTCCACGCGTGGTAGCCTTCCACGCTGAGCTCCACGGCCAGCGCTTCCTTGTCCGGCGCCATGCGCTCCCGGGCGCGCCGCCGCCGCTCGTCCACCGCAAAGGCCACGGGCGCCACGGCTTCGTGGGCCAGCAGCGCTTGCCACACCGGCTCCGGCACGGCCAGCAGCTTCTCGTCCAGCGCCGTCAGGGCCGCTTCCAGCGTGGCGGCCAGGCGCCGCACCTGCGCCCCGGCGATGCGGGCCCGGGCGTCCTCCACGTGCTGCGCGACCAGGCAGCCGGTGAAGGCCGAGGCCTGGCCCAGCCGGTCCGCCAAGTCTTGCAGCGTGTTCACCACCGCCGCCAGCGGCCCGATGTCCGCCTCCGTCCGGGGCACGGCCAAATGGGGCACGTCCGCGGCGAAGCGCTCGATATCGGCCGTCAGCTGCTCCAGGTGCGCCTGCAGCTGGGCGGATTCGCTCCCGCCGGCAAAAAACTGCTCCAGCTCCCACACTTGCGGCAACGGTTTTTTCAGCGTCGACAACTACGTCACCGGCCTTTCGTGCAAAGTCTTGGCAAGCCGCTAAGGCAGCGGCTCGTAATCGATGCGGACGCCGAGCTGCGCCAGCATGTCGAAGTACGGCGGACACGTCTTGGAAACGCAGCCGGGATCCTGGATGCGGATGCCCGGCACGCGGGCGCCCAGCAGCGCGAAGGCCATAGCTTGGCGATGGTCGTCGTGAGGATCTAGAACCGGTCCGGGAACGGGCCGGCCGGGGTAGACGACGAAGCCGTCCTCCCGCTCCTCCGCGCGGATGCCCAGGCGGGCCATTTGCGCGCAGAAGACCCGGATGCGGTCCGATTCGTGCCGGCGGATATGGGGCACGCCCCTCACCTCCACGGGACCGTCCGCAAATACCGCCGCCACGCCCAGCGTCAGAGCCTGATCCGACATGAGGCTCATGTCCGCCGTGAGGTGGCCCCGCAGCCGCTCGGGGCCCTCCACTTCAAGAAACCCCGGCTCCCGCCGCACGCGGCAGCCCAGGCGCTCCAGCACGTCCACGAAGCGCGCGTCGGGCTGCAGCGAGTCGTAGCCCACGTTGGCCACCCGCACGCGCCCTTGGGTCAAGGCGGCCAGGGTCAGGAAATAACAGGCGGTGGACGCGTCGGCCTCCAGCGCGTAGGAGCGCCCCCGGTAGCGTCCCGGGG
>QGSR01000076.1 GCA_003387805.1 Bacillota bacterium
CGAAAGGCCGGTGCCAAGAGGCCGGTGCCGATAGGCCATTGCCGAAAGGCCGGTGCCGGAAGGCCCATCTCGGAAAGCCCATGCCGGAAGGTCCATGCCGGAAGGACGCCGGCGGGCCGGCGGTTCAGGTGGTGTCGCCGGCTGTCCCTCGGCGGCGGCCGCCAGGGCTCAAAATCGAGGCTTGAGTTTTCGCCAAGCGTCAGTTTTGTGGCTTACGGCGAGAACAACGCTCGGAAATGAGGCTTGTTGTCGTGGCCGCCGGTCGAACGGGGCATTGGCTTGAAGTTCCAGCCGATGAATGAGTTTCCAGCGGCGAAAAGCCCGTGCCATCGGCCTTTTGCGACCCGGCGTCTGGCCACTGAGCACCGCTGCCCGCGCCCGCGGTCAGGCTCCGTCCAGGAATCGCTGAAGCCTCACTGGTGAGGCTTATTTTTTCGGCAACCCTCGTTTTTGAGGCTTAAGGCGAGAACAAGCCTCAGAAATGAGGCTTGTTGCCTCCGTCTCGGCAGCGGCGAGGTACTGGGTCAAAGTCCCAGTCCATGCACAAAGTTCCACCTCGGAAAGGCCGATGTCAAGGGCTTCTTGAGGTCCGCGCCTCAAGCAGTCGGAGCCCTGGTCGGCACTGGTGGCCGGGAGAGGCTCCGGGCGTTGGGTAAGCCTCACTGGTGAGGCTTGTGTTCGTGCCAATGCTCGTTCTTGAGGCTTGCGCTGCAAGCAACCCTCAGAATCGAGGCTTGTCGCCGCAGCAGCGGTCTAGGTGGAACATTGACCAAGAATCCCAGTAGTGACAGGAATTGCCACTCACCAACGGCCCATGACATCGGCCTTTTCGGCTCCGGCCCTCGGGAACCAGCTCTGCCCGCAGCGCCGGCGCTCGGGCTGGGCCTTGGGAGCCGAGTATTCCTCACTGGTGAGTCATGTTTTCGCGTTAGCGCTCAGAAACGAGGCTTGCGACGGAATTTAACCTCAAGAATGAGGCTTGAGGGGCAGCCTCCTAGCGGAAGCGGGTCCGTGCCGCGGTTTGCCTCGTCGAGGGAGACAGGTGTCCGGTGGCGCGGCGAGCGGGGCCCCGGAACTCTGTCCGCTGCCGGCGCCTAAAGAAAGGAAGGGAAAATTTTCAGGCAGGACCGGGGCAAAATTTGGCGAACTGTGCAAATGCAACCGGTTGCAGTGGCCCATTGGGCCATCGTGGACCCGTTTCAAGCGACGGACCGGAACGGCGGCTATAATGGAGGTGCGACGAGGCCGTTCGGGGCGGCGGCAGGAGCGTTGAGAGGGGCGGCCGCGGCGGCGCCGGACAGGCGGGCGGCATCTTGCCGAAAGGGGGACCGGCGCCCGGCAACGGCACACGGGCCACGCCCGGGCCCCGCAGAGCGGCAGCGTCGTGCACCAGCGTTGACGGTTCAGGTAAGGAGGCAGGCCGTTGCGTCCGACGATGAGCGACGTGGCCGCGGCGGCGTCGGTGTCCAAATCGACGGTGTCGCGGGCGCTGTCGGGAGACTCGAGGGTCAAATACGAAACACGGGTCCGGATTATGCGGATTGCGCAGGAGCTGGGCTACACGCCGAGTTTCAGCGCCACCGCGCTGGCACGGGGGCGGACGTGGATGATCGGCGTGGCCACGCCGGGCACGCCCCGGGGTTTCTCGGATCCCTTCTACTTGGAATTTCTCGGTGGCTTGGGCGACGGCGCGATCCGTGCCGGGTACAACCTGCTGATTGCCGCGCCCTCCCCGGACGAAGAGGCTCCCGGCGGATCGGCGTTGATGGAGGCGGCGGCTGCAGCTGCAACCGAGACGGGGGCAAGGGCCGCGGCCGACAAAGAGGCAAGCGCCGCCGGCTTCGCCGGGCGCAGCCGCGGCATGGACTTGCGGGGCATCATCGCCCAGGGCGCGGTGGACGCCGTGGCGCTGACGGAGCCGGCCGAGAACGATCCCCGGCTGGCGGTGCTGCGGCAGTACGGCGTGCCCTTTGCGTTTTTGGGAACCTGCGAGGAAAACGGCCGGGTGGCCGAGGGCCTTTCCTTTGTAGACGGCGACAACATCGGCGGTGCCCGGGCGGCGGTGGAGCACCTCATCGCCCTGGGACACCGCCGTATTGCTTGCGTGACGGGCGCGGCGGGGCTCGTGTCGACCCGCCACCGGCTGGAGGGGTACCGCCAGGCTATGGCCGCGGCGGGGCTGCCGGTGGACGAGCGCTGGATTGTGGACGGCGAGTCCACCAAAGCCGGCGGCCGCCGGGCCATGGAGAACCTGTTGGCCATGGGCCTGGGCCGGGACGCGGAAGCGCCCACCGCGGTGTTTGCCGCCAACGACGTCATGGCCATCGGGGCGCTGCTGGCCGCCCGTGAAGCGGGGCTGCGGGTGCCGGACGACGTGTCCATCGCCGGGTTTGACGGCATTCCCATGGCGGAAGTGGTTGATCCGCCGCTGACCACGGTGCAGCAGCCCATCTACGAGCTGGGCCGCAAGCTGGCCGACGTCATTTTGACGCTGCTGGAGGCGGAGCGGCGCAAAGAAGCGCCGGTGCTGCAGGAAATCGTGCCGTGCCGCCTGGTGGTGCGGGGCTCCACCGCGCCGCTCAGGGCACGGGCGTAGCTTCAGGCGTTTTGTTGTGTTGCCGGACGGGTTCGCCTTTATCAAAGGGGGTGGTGCCGCCGAAGTGACCGAGAGGCAGGCAGCTCACGGGAAGAAGTGGTGAAAGCGCGAACCGTCGCAGTGGAAACGCGCAGACCGTCGCAGTGGAAAAGTGCAAGCCGTGACAGAGGAAACGCGCAGACCGTCGCACTGAAAAAGTGCAAGCCGCGACAGTGGAAACGCGCAAACCGTGGCAGTCGAAAAGCGCAGGGCAGTTTGTGATGAAGCCGGCCGCCGCGGCGTAAAGCCGCGGGCGAGGCATGGGGCCGGTCGACATTCGAAAGGAGGACGCAGTCGTGCTGAAAGCTCATCGTTGGCTCGGAACGGCGCTGGTGCTGGCCGTGGCCCTGAGTATGGCCGCGGCGCCCGCCTTCGCGCAGTCGGGCAAAGTGACGATGCTGGGCACGTGGGGCGGCCAGGAGCTGGAGGCGTTCCAGAAGGTGCTGGCCGCGTTCACCGAGCGGACGGGCATTGCAGTGGAGTTCACCGGTGACCGGGACTTGGTCGCGCTGCTGACGACCCGGGTGGCCGCGGGCAACCCGCCGGACCTGGCGGCGCTGCCGAACCCGGGGCAGATGCGGGAGTTTGCCGCGGAGGGCGCCCTGGTCGACCTGTCCACGTTCCTCGACATGGACCAGCTGCGCTCGGACTACGCCGAGACGTGGATTGACCTGGGCAGCTACGACGGCAAGCTGTACGCCATCTTCATCAGCGCGGACCTGAAGAGCCTCGTCTGGTACAACCCGAAAGAGTTCGCCAAGCGGGGCTACGAGGTGCCGGCTACGTGGGACGAACTGATGGCGCTGACCGAGCGCATGGCGCAGGACGGCTTCACGCCGTGGGCCATCGGTCTGGAGAGCGGCGCGGCCAGCGGCTGGCCGGGCACGGACTGGATCGAGGACATCATGCTGCGCACGGCCGGCCCCGACGTGTACGACCAGTGGGTCAACCACGAAATTTCGTGGGACCACCCGGCCGTCAAGCGGGCCTTTGAGGTCTTCGGCGAAATCGCCCGCAATCCGCGCTACGTGTACGGCGGCGTGACCGGCGTGCTGTCCACCAACTTCGGCGACTCGCCCAACGTACTGTTCACCGACCCGCCGCGGGCGTTCCTGCACCGGCAGGCCACGTTCATCCAAGGGTTCATCCAGGACAACAACCCCGGCCTCGTCCCGGGCGAGGACTATGACTTCTTCATGCTCCCGCCCATCGACGAGCGGTGGGGCGTGCCGGCCCTGGGAGCGGCGGACATGATCGCCATGTTCAACGACACGCCCGAAGCGCGGGCGCTGATGCAGTTCCTGGCGTCGCCCGAGGCTCAGGAAATCTGGGTGGGCGAGCTGGGCAAGCTGTCGCCCAACGTGCGGGTGAGCGAGGACGCGTACCCGGACGATCTGACCCGCAAGGCCGCGGCGCTGCTGGCTTCGGCCGACGTGTTCCGGTTTGACGGGTCGGACCTGATGCCGGCCGCGGTGGGCTCGGGCGCGTTCTGGGAAGGCGTGCTCAACTACGTGGCCGGGGACGACCTGGACGACGTGCTGATGATGATCGAGGCCGCGGCCGAGGACGCGTACGGGCGGTAAAGCCCGGCGCGGGCGTCGGCGCGGCGCCGTGACGTGACGAACGCCGTGCGGTGGCACCGCGGGCGGGGCGGCCGAAGGCGGGTCCCGCCCGCGGCCCCCGCGGCGTGCGCATGGCCGAGGCGGGGGCCGGCACCGTCCGCCGCTTCCCGCCTGGTGCTGCGGCGTTGGGGGATGGTCGGCTAAGGAGGCGTGGCCGGGATGTTAGCGAGCAACCGCATGGCGAGAGTTTGGGCTTGGCTGTTTGCCGCGCCGGCGTTCATCGTCGTCGGCTTCTACCTGGTGTATCCGGCGATTCATACGACGTACATGAGCTTCCTGGACCGGCGCCTGGAAAACTTCGTCGGCTTCGAGAATTACGTGCGCCTGTTTACGTCGTCGGCCACGCAGACGGCCATCCGCAACAATTTGCTCTGGCTGGTGGCGTTCACCGTGTTCACGGTGGCCATAGGGCTGCTGATGGCGGTTTTGACTGACCGGGTGCGCTACGAAAACGTCGCGCGCTCCATCATGTTTATGCCTATGGCGATTTCGTTCGCCGGGGCCGGCGTCATCTGGAAATTTATGTATGCCTACGTGCCGGCGGGCGACCCGCAAATCGGCCTGCTCAACGCCATCGTGGTGGCGCTGGGCGGCGAGCCCGTCGGCTGGCTGGTGGAGCGGCCGTGGATCAACAACTTCGCGCTCATCGCCGTGGGCGTCTGGATTTGGACCGGTTTCTGCATGGTCATTTTGTCCGCGGCGTACAAAGGCATCCCGAAGGAGCTGCTGGAGGCGGCCCGGGTGGACGGCGCCAACGAGTGGCAAGTGTTCTGGCGGGTGAGCCTGCCGTCCATCTGGCCCACCGTGGTGGTCGTGACGACGACCATGGTCATCAACGTGCTGAAAATCTTCGATATCATTTATGTCATGACCAACGGCAGCTTCGGCACCGAAGTGCTGGCCAACCGCATGTATAAGGAAATGTTCCAGTTCCGCAATCCGCACATGGCCAGCGCCATCGCCGTCGTTTTGTTTTTGGCCGTGCTGCCGGCTATGATAATGAACGTGCGGCGGCTGCGGGAGGAGAGCGGCCGGGGGCCCGACGAGTACAAGCCGTCGCTGTGGGAGAGGCTGCGGGCCCGGCGGGTGGTGCACGCGGCCGCGGGCCCGGCGGCGGGGACCTTCCGGGGCGGGCAGCCTGCACCGGCGCCGCGGCGGGTGCGTTCGTCGACGGCCCTGGAGCGGCTGGGGCGGTTGGTGTCGCGCAGCCTGGTCCACGTGGTGGTCATCGGCCTTTCCGTCGCGTGGATTTTGCCTACGGTGGGCCTGTTGGTCAGCTCGTTCCGTCCGGCGCCCCACGTGGCCCGCAGCGGCTGGTGGACCATTTTCACGGACTTGTTCAACCCGGAAAACTACACGCTGGCCAACTACGAGCACGTGCTGTCGACGCAGGGCATGTGGAAGTCGTTCCTGGACAGCTTCCTCATCGCCGTGCCGGGGACGCTGCTGCCCATGGCCATCGCGGCCTTCGCCGCATTCGCCTTCTCGTGGCTGCCCATGCGGGGCCGCAGCGGCTGGTTCGCCCTCATCGTCGCGCTGCTGGTGGTGCCGCTGCAGATGACGTTGATTCCGATTTTGCGGGCGTACAGCCAGGTGGGGCTGGCGGGCACGCTGCCGGGCATCTGGCTGGCCCACACGGGCTACGGCCTGCCCTTTGCGATTTACTTGCTGCGCAATTTCTTCTCGTCGCTGCCGAAAGACTTGTTCGAGGCGGCGGCCATTGACGGCGCTTCGCCTCTGGGCGCCTTCTTCCGGCTGGCGCTGCCTATGTCCGTGCCGGCGCTGGCGTCGCTGGGGATTTTCCAGTTCTTGTGGGTTTGGAACGACCTTTTGGTAGCGCTGATTTATCTGGGCGGCACCGGCGGCCCGGTGCCTTTGACGCTGAAGCTGAGCAGCCTGGTAGGTTCGTACGGGCAGGAATGGCACGTGTTGACCGCGGCCGCGTTCGTGACCATGATCGTGCCGCTCATCGTGTTCTTCGCGCTGCAGCGCTACTTCGTGCGCGGAATTTTGGCCGGGGCGGTGAAGGGGTAGTTGCAAAAACTGCATCAAGGACGGTCCGCGGCGGCGGAGCGTTTGTATTACGGAGTGGTGGGCAACGGGGAGACGGCCGCGCTCATCGGGCCGGATCTGGCCGTGCGCTGGCTGTGCCTGCCGCGTTTTGACGGGACGCCGTTTTTCGCGTCGGCGCTGGATCCGAGGCGGGGCGGCGAGCTGACCATTGAACTGGAACACGGGCGCGGCGAGCCGGGCTTGGCCCGCCTGACCCCGGGCCGGGTGCGGGTGGAGCAGGAGTACCTGGGCCGCACCAACGTGCTGTCCACGGGCGTGGTGGCCGACGACGTGCGCCTGCAGGCGGTGGACGCCATGCCGTGGCGGCGGCCGCTGCTGGTGCGGCGGGTGAGCGTGACCAATACCGGCCCGGAGCCCGAGGCGTTTCGGCTCAAGTTCCACCTGGAGCCGGTGCGGTCGGCCCACTGGTCTTTCGCGGTGCAGGAGAATGAAGATGCGGCCTTCCTGACGGTGGCGGAGAAAGCCGCGGCGCTGGCCGTGGGCTGGGTGGCGGGCGCGGGCGAAGGCGCCGCCGGCCCGGCCGAAGCCATCGCCGGCCCGACTGTCGGCACGCCCGCCGCGGAGGCGGGGCCCGCCGCCGGCCCGCAGCGGCTGACGACGCCGGTGCTGGCGCCGGGCCAGCGGGTTGACGCAATTTTGCTGCTGGCCTACGGGCCCGACGCGGCGGCCGCGGCGGGCCGCTGGCGGGAAGCCGCGGCCGGGCTGCAGGCGGCGCCGCCGGGTGATCCGGAAGGCCTCGAGCGGGAGAAGCGGTTTTGGGCCGACTGGCTGGCCCGGGCCCGCTTTCCGCAGGGCGTTTCGCCCGAGCTGGAGGAGGCCTACGCCCGCAGCCTGCTGACGCTGAAGCTGCTGACCCACGAAGAGAGCGGCGCCATTTTGGCCGCGGCCACCGCGTCGTTTCCGGCGGTGCCCGGCGGCACCGACAACTGGGACTACCGCTACTGCTGGCTGCGGGACGGCTACTACAGCGCCCGCACCTACGACGAGGCGGGGCTGCACACGGAGGCCCGGGCGTTTTACGAGTTCGCCCTGCGCTGCCAGGCGCCCGACGGCCGCTGGCACCAGCCCCTGTACACGCTGGACGGCGGCGGGCCGGTGGAGCTTGTCGTTGAAGACTTGGCCGGGCCGGGCGGCGAGAAGCCCGTCCGCTTCGGCAACGCAGCCTACGATCAGCTTCAGATCGACAACGAGCCCAGCGTTTTGCACGGCCTGTGGATTCACGCGCAGAAAACCCGGGACCGCGAGTGGTTTGCCGCCCGCTGGGACGCCATCCGGCGGGCCGCGGACGCGATGATGGAGCTGTGGCACCGGCCGGAAAACGGCATCTGGGAAATCCGGGAGCGGCGCGACCACTGGGTGTACGGGAAAGCGCTGTGCGCCGCGGGCTTCCGGGCCGCGGCGGAGCTGGCCGACTGGCTGGGCTATCCCGCCCACGCCGAAAGGTGGCGGGCCGAGGCCGACGCGGTGGCCCGGCAGGTCATCGAGAACGGCTGGTGCCCCGAGCGCGAGGCGTATTTGCAGACGTACGACAAAAACTCGCCGCTGGACATCTCGGCGCTGGCGCTGGTGCTGTGGGACTTGCTGCCGGCCGACGACCAGCGCATCGTGAAAACCGTCGCGGCCTTCGAGCGGCCGCTGAAACTGCCCGAGGCATCCGCGGCAGGATCGGCGCCGGCGGCAGGGCCGGCGCCAGGGGCACGGACCGGGCCGGGGGCAGGACCGGCACCCGACGAGCCGCCCACCGATGACCCGTTCTGGGGCATGCACCACCTGAAAGGCGGCCTGCGGATGAACGGCGCGTTCGCCCGCTACGACTACGCCGCGGAGCCGTTCTACCTGCCGACGCTGTGGATGGCCCGCTACTACCTGCGGGCCGGGCATCTCCAGCGGGCCCGGGAACTGGTGCAGGTCTGCCTCGACAACCCGACCAGCCTCGG
>QGSR01000077.1 GCA_003387805.1 Bacillota bacterium
AGTTCATCGCGCCGCAGGCCACCGTCGGCAGCAGCGGCAGCTCGGTGGCGGTGAGGCTGGCGCTGGACCCCGAGGCGTCGGCATCGCTGCGGCCGTTCACGGAAGTGGCGGTGGAACTGGAGCTGGGCGTGCGGCGGAATCGTCCGGCGCTGCCGCGGGGGCCGTTTTTCGCCAGTGGCGACACCAGCTTCGTTTACGTGATCGCGCCCGACGGCCGCACGGCCGAGCGGCGCGACGTGCGCTACGGTGCCATCGACGGCAGCTTCGTAGAAATTGAAAGCGGCCTGGAGCCGGGCGATCGCATCGTGTACAACTCGTACGCGGCGTTTCGCACCCATCCGGTCGTTGAGCTCGTACCCGAGGGAGGGAGACTCGTTGAGTGACGTGCACGGGCGGCGCCGGGAAACGGGCGGCGCCGGGGAGGTTCCGCTAGTCGACCTGCGGTCGGTAAGCAAGGTGTACGACCAGATGAAGGAGCCGGTGACGGCGCTGCGGGACGTGGACCTGCAAGTGTGGCGGCGGCAGTTCGTGGCCGTCATGGGCCCGTCGGGCTCGGGCAAGTCCACGCTGCTGCACATTATCGGGCTTCTGGACCGGCCCAGCGCGGGCGAGTATTTGCTGGAAGGCGTCGATTTGTCCACGCTCAAAGACGGCGAAATGGCCCGCATCCGGCGGGATCATTTCGGGTTCATCTTCCAGAGCTACAACTTGTTCCCGGAACTGACGGCCGTCGAGAACGTGGAGGTGCCCATGATTTACGCCGGCGTCGGCGCCCGGGAGCGGCGGGAGCGGGCGAAGGAGCTCCTGGCGCAGGTGGGTCTGGAGCATCGGCTGTTCCACCGGCCGGCGGAGCTGTCGGGCGGCGAGCAGCAGCGGGTGGCCATCGCCCGTGCGCTGGCCAACGGGCCGACGCTGCTGCTGGCCGACGAGCCCACGGGCAACCTGCCGACGGAGCAAGGCCGGCTGATCATGCAGGCGCTGCGGGAGTTGAACGACCAGGGCATGACCATCATCGTCGTCACCCACGACCCCGGCGTGGCCGCGTGGGCGGACCGGCTGCTGACGCTGCGGGACGGCCGAGTCGTGGGCGACGAACCGGTGGCGGAAAGCCAGGCGCTGCAGGCGTCCGTGGCGGCGCTGCAGCGGGATCTCGGCCACGGGCCGCTGGGGGAGGAGGCGGAAGACGATGCTGAGCGCGGCTACGCGGGCTGACGCCGGGCGCATAGTGTCGGAGAGGAGCCGGGCTGCCGGCACGGCCCCGGCCGCGGTTCTCCGCGTTCGGCCGGCCCGGGTCCGCCCGCTGGCGGGAATTAGCTTGGCCCGGGCGGGGAGGAGCGGAGCCGTCGGCACGGCCTCCGCCTCAGTCCGCCGGGGACGGGCCGGCGTCGTGGCGCTGGTCGTGCTTTTGGTTTTCGTGGCGCTGGGCGGGCAGGGAGCGGGCGTCTGGGCCGCTGGGGCCCGGGCCGCCGGCACCGGGGCCGCCTCCGCCGGGGCCGTCTCCGCCGGGGCCGCCTCCGCCGGGGCCGCGGGCGAGCCGGAGGCGGGCTCGGAGGCGTCCGATGCTCAGGCCGCCATGGGCGCGCCGGTGGTGGAGCTGTCGCTGGCCGAGGCGGTGCAGCGGGCGCTGGAGCGGGCGCCCGGGCTGACGCTGGCCCGGCTGGACGTGACCGAGGCGGAGATTGCGCTGAAAGAGGCGGAGCTCGGCGAACTGGTGGGGCGGCCCCGCAGCGAATACGACCGGGCGGTGCAGGAGCTGCGCCAAGCGCGGGACGGCTACATGGACGCCTTGGTGCACGTGGCCTTGCAGGTGGAGGAAGCGTATTACGGCGTGCTGCGGGCCGCCGAGCTCCTGCAGATCCAGGAAAGCAACCAGGAGCAGTCCGACCGGCAGTTTGCGCTGACGAAAGCCCGCTACGAAGCGGGGCTCATCGCACGGCAGGATTTCCTGGAAGCCGAGGCGAGCCACCGGGAAAGCCTGTACCGGCTGGAGCAGGCGCGTCGGTCGTACGCCGAGGCGGTGCGGGAGCTGGCCGGGCTGGCGGGATTGCCCGACGATGTGGAGCTGCGGCTCACGGAGGAGTTCGCGTTTGAACCGTGGGCGGTGCCGCTGGAGGAAGCGTTGGCCGAGGCGCTGGCCGGCCGGGCGGAGCTGGTGCGGGCGCGGCGCGCCGTGGAGCAGGCCCGGCGGCAGCTGGAGCAGGCCCGGGCGCCGTACGCCGCGCCGGTGGAGCGGGTGCAGGCCGAGATTCAGCTGGAGCGGGCGCAGGTGCAATACGAGCAGGCGGCGGCCGATGTCGCCGCGCAGGTGCGCCGGGAATGGTTTGCGCTGAAAGACGCGGAGCACCAGGTGGCAACGGCCCGGCGGCGGGAAGAGCTGGCCCGCTCCCGGGCCAAGATCAACCGCTCCCGCTACGACGCGGGCTTGCTGGCGCTGATGGAGCTGCTGCAAAGCGAGGCATCCTACGCCCAGGCCCGCCTGGACGCCGCCGGGGCGGTGTGGGACTACAACTTGGCCAAAGCCCGTTTCCTGCGCACGCTGGGCCGGCCCGAGCTGCCGCCGCTGCCGCCGTCGGTGGCCGAATACATCGCCGGCTGGGATGAGCTCCCGTGAGGTTCCGGCTGCTGGCGCTGCTGGCCATCATGGGCTGCCTGGCCGCAGCGGCGCCGGCTGCCCCGGAGGCAGCGGCCGCATCTGCCCCGGACGCAGCGACGGCTTCGCTTCCGGTCTCGACGGCGGCCTCGCCTGCGACCGCAGCGGCGGCCTCACCTGAGACCGCAACGGCGGCTTCGCTTCCGGCCTCAGCGGTGGCTGGCTGGGAACCGACGGCAGCTGCCGGCTCGCCTCCGGACGCAGCGGCGTCCTACGCCGACAACGCCGGGACGGCCACTCACGTCCTCCGCCTGTCTGTCGCTTTGGAACAGGCGGCCGCCCAGGGGCCGGGCTTTGCCGCGGCCGCCTTGCAGGAGCGGCTGCGAGTACTGGCCGAGGAAGCAAACGCCGTTCGCGGGCGGCCCGCGCTGACTCTTACGTCGTGGACCGAGCTGCACCCGGAGATCGGGCACGTCTTGAGCGGAGCGGCGACCTGGCAAGTCGACGAACATCTCGCCTTTGACGCCAGCTTTTCGGTGGCGCCGGAGTTCGGCGGCCGGTTGACCGCCGGCTTTCGGCGCGCCCTCTGGCCGCCCGCGCCTCGCGACCTGGCGGAAGAAGAGCGGGCGTTGACCACTGCCATCGTCCGGCGCCGCGCCGACGACGAGGCTTTCGACGCCGCGCTGGACGTCATTCGGGCGTTCTACGCGCTGCGTGACGCCCAGTTCGGTGTGCTCGTGGCCGAACAAGCCCTGAGCGTCGCCTCCCTGCGGGCCGCCATCGCGGAAGACCGCTTTGCCGCCGGCGAGCTGGGGCTGGCCGAATGGCAGGCGGCGCAACGGGCCCAGCGGCAGGCACAATTCGACGTGCGCGCGGCACGGACCGCTCACCGGCAGGCGGCGGAGAGGCTGGCCCGGCTTATGGCTGCGGCAGGGCAGCCGGCGGCCGGCGGCCAGGTGTTGCTTGACGGCTCCTTCCAGGAACTGGTTGACGACCTGCCGTGGCCGGCGGTCCAGGCGGCGGTGGAGCATGTCCTGGCGGAAGGCGAAGACGCCCTGGGCGGGCGTTTTTTGGCCAACGACACCGCCTACCTCGAAGCGGTGCGGGCGGAATTGGAGCAGGCGCTGGCCGCCGCCGACGCCGAGCGCGCCACACGGGTCAACTGGCAGGCGGTCATTGAGTACACGCTGCCTTTTGGTTCCTCGGACGCCGGCGGGGGCAGCTTCGCGCCGGGCTCTGCGGCGGGCGGGTCCGGCGCAGGCGGTGGCTCGAGTCCCAGCTCGGGGACCGGCCCGGGCTCCGGTTTGGAAGCTGATCCGAATCCCGGTCCAGGAGCCGGTTCGAACTTCGGGTCAGGGACCGGCACGACGTCTACGGGGCCCCTGCTTTCGCCCGCCGGACGGGGCGAGCTGGCCGTCTATCTCGTCGCTGCGCTGGATTTGAGCGGCGCCGGCCGCGTCCGGCACCAGCAGGCGCAGACGTCTCTGGAACTGGCGCGGCTGCGCACCGAGCAGGCCCGGCACGCGGCGCTGGACGCCGGCCTGGCCGCCGTCCGGACCGCCGAAAACGCTGCGTTCGCCCTCGAGCTGGCCAACGAGGCAGTGGAGCAGGCCCAGGATACAATGGCGCTGGTGCAGCGCCGGACGGTGCTGGGCTTCGCTCCACCACTTGAATTGGAGGAAGCCCGGCTGGAGCTGCTGCGGGCCCGGCGGGATGCCGCCCGGGCCGAGGCGGAGCTGCACCTGGCCTGGCTGGAATTGGCCCGGCGGCTGGGTATCGCTCCACGATGGCCATGATGGGGGGGACAGCCTGGCGGCCTGCGACCCAAGAATGGGGCGGAGGCCTGGTCCTTGGCCCATTTTTCCTATATCGACGTCCAGGTTCGACCCGTAGTTGGGCCACTTGGGGTTCCGGGCCGGAGTCTGGTCGGTGCCTAGGCGGCGCCGGCTGGCGTGAGGACGATGGCCAGGCCCGGCCCGCACACTGAACGCTTGCGCCGATTGTGAAGATCAGGTCTACGACGGGGTTTTCGTACTGGAAGTTGTTGTCATGGTTTAGGGTTCGCGCTCGAAAAGGGAGCACCGAATGCCGTCGGTCGGCACACAGGCCAACGGCCCAAGAATGGGGCGAAACCCGGCACTTTGACCCATTTTGCGCCTGTCGACGCCCGGGTACGCCCCATCTTTGGACCGCCTGCGGTTTCGGGCTGGTGCCGGGCGGAGCTCGTCGCCGCGCGGTCTACTATCAAGCCCGGCCCGACAAGCACGGGCCCCGGCTGCGTTTGAAAACCAGCTCTGGGAGGGGAATTTCGAGCTGGTAACTAGTTCCACCGGCACGGGTCGTTGGCCCTAGCGGGCCACACCCAAGGCAGTCGGCGGAGGCACAAGTCAACGGCCCAACGGTGGGGCGAAACCTGGGGCTTCGACCCATTTTGCGCCGGTCGGCGCCCAGGTGCGCCCCATTATTGGGCCATTCGGGGTTCCGGACCGGTGCCTGGCGGAGCGCATCGCCGCGAGGCCCGGGCTCGGCCCGGCCTCCAAGTCAAGCGTCGGCCCGGCCTGCGAAAACGTGCTTTGCGACGTCGTTTTCGCACTGGAAATTGGTGTCAAGGAGTCGGGTTTGCGTCCGAGAACGCGGCGCCGGAGGCCGTCGGCCGACGCATGGGCCAAGGGCCCACGAATGGGGCGAAAGCCTGCAGCTTGCCTCATTTTCCGCATGTTGGCGCCGGTCTTCGGACCATATTTGGGTCCGTCGCCATCCTGGCCACGTGCCTACCGGCGTCTCGGTGGTGGTCACCGCCGCGACGCCCACAGCCGGGGCTGGACCGCAGACTTAGCGCTGGCGCTGCGTCCGAAAACCAGCTCCGCGGCTGGGTTTTGGCATTGGAAATTATTGTCATGGGCGTGGGCCTCGGGCCGTCAAGTCACCACCGGAGGCCGCCGCGCGCTGCACGAGCCAACGTCCCATTGATGGGGCCAAAACCTTGCGGCTCACCCCACTTTTCGCCCTGGGAACCGAATGTTTGCCCCACTCCCGGGCTGCTCCGCGCGTCCCGCCCCACGTGTTCACATGGGCCGGGCGGAGGCGCGGCGTCCGTACACGTACCTGACGGTGCCGCTGCGCCTCGGCGTCCCTCCCTGCACGGGTTTGCCGCGAGCGGCCCGCCGGATGGCGGCCGCCGGGCCGTACAGGGTTTCGACGGTGCCGTAGTCGTCGTCCACGGCGAGGCTTTCGTCTGCGTCCGCGGCGGTCACGTCATGGCCGAGTTCGTGGGTGCGGGGCCAGCGGGTGCCTGACGCCGCATCGCGAGCAGCGGGAGTCGTGCCCGGCGTCTGACGGGTCTCCCCGGACACCGCGCCGGACGCCGACCCATCGCTGTCCGTGCTGGAGCCGCCCACCGATCCCTGGACGTTCAAACCGAAACCGCCCGCCGGCAGCGGCGCGTCGTCGGGCGACCACAAATCGTCGGGGCCTAAGGCGTCGCCCGGGTCCCAGTCGGCGCGGCGGCCGGGGTCACGGGGCTGCGTCGGGCCACTGGGCCTCATGCCGCCTCGCTCGCCGTCCGGGCGCTGGTCGTGTCCGGGGCGATTGTCGTCGTCCGCGCGCTGGTCATCTCTCCGGTGCTGGTCGCCCGCCGGGAGCTGGTCGCGGTCCGAGCGCTGGCCGTGTCCGGGGCGACTGCCGTCGTCCGGGCCCTGGTCGTCTCCCCGGCGTTGGTCGCCCGCCGGGCGCTGGTCACTGTCCGGGCGCTGTTCGTGTCCGGGGCGACTGTCGTCGTCCGGGCCCTGGTCGTCTCCTCGACGTTGTTGGCCCACCGGGGGCTGGCCGCCGTCCGGGCGCGGGGCGCAGCCCGGCCGCGGCTCGTGGCCCGACCGCGTGTCGCCTCCCGGCGCCTCGCCGCTTTCCGGCCGTTGGTTGTCGCCCGGACCGGCGGCGTGTTCCGGACGGCCGGCACCTCCCGGGCTCACGTCACCGGCGGGCCCCATGCCACCAGGACCCATGCCGCCAGGCCCCATGCCGCCGCCCGATACCACGCCGCGCCGGGCGTCCCGCCAGCGCCGGGCTACGGCGGGCCAGTTGACCACGTTCCACCACGATTCGATGTAGTCGGGCCGGCGTGTGCGGTACTGCAAGTAGTAGGCGTGCTCCCACAGGTCAAGCACGAGAATGGGAATGGCCGTCCACTGGGCAGGGCAGTGGTGGAGCTGCGTCTGCAGGATCTCGAGCTTTTCCGCCATCGGCTGCCAGACCAGCATGACCCAGCCCGGGCCGTTCAGGGCGTTGGCGGCTTCGGTGAAGTGGGCCCGGAAGGCGTCAAAGGAGCCGAAGTCCCGCTGGATTTGCCGCAGAAGCTCGTCGTCGGTGGGGCGGCCGCCGCCGTCGGGATGCATGTTGGTCCAGAAAATGCTGTGCAGAAAGTGGCCCGAACCGTGAAAGGCCAGCTGGCGCTGCCAGTAGTTGAGGGCCGTCCAGTCCCGGTGGCGCCGGGCCCGGGCCAGGGCCGCCTCGGCGCGGTTGAGGCCTTCCACGTAGGACCGGTGATGAATGTCGTGGTGGAGCCGCATGGTGCGCTCGTCAATGTACGGCTCCAAAGCGTCATACTCGTAGGGCAGCGGCGGCAGCGTGTGCGCCGGCGGCGCCTGCCGTTCGGGCTGCCCTGCTGCGGTCGCTTTGTGTGTGCTCAAAATGTCGCCTCCCCTTCCACGGCGCGTTTTTACGACGCGGCGTCTTCGCGGATCGAGCGGCGCGCCAAGTCGGCCGGCGGCCATGGCGATGCACGCCGGCCCGGCCCCCGCCCGGGCCGCCTGCGCCGTGTGCCCTTGATAGGGTATGAGCGGCCCCGGAGCCCGGTGCTTGACCGCCCGCACGCAATATATATCCGCCATGGTGAAATATATAGTTGACATAAAGCAATTTATATATTACATTAGAGACCGGCGGTGCCGCGGCGTGCGCAGCGTACGCCGAGTACGCCGCGACCGCCGCGACCGCCGCGACCGACGCGACCGACGCGACCGACGCGACCGCCGCGGCCCGCGGCAGCACCCCCGCGAGCCCGGGCCGAACCGGAGGGGGGGCATCGTCTGGGCCCGGGAACACGCATACCCAACCGCGTGCGCGTGGCACGCGTGGAAAAAGGCTGGACGCAGCAGGAGCTGGCCGACCGGGTGGGCGTGACCCGGCAAACCATCGGCCTTATCGAGAAGGGGCAGTACAACCCCACCATCGCCCTGTGCCTGCGGCTGGCGGAGGTGCTGGGCAAGACGTTGGACGACCTGTTCATGCCGCAGCGGGAGGAATCGAGATGAAAGACGAACGAGTCGTGGCTGTCATGAGGCGGGCCCAGTCCGGTGGGTTTATGATCCTGTTCCTCGGGCTGATGTTCATCATCTTCTACCGGGACTTCATCCTGGGCCAAAGTTTCGGGGAGTTCGGCGACATCGTCATCGTCTGGCTGGCCGGGGGCGTGTACGTCGCGGTGGCCGGCGCGTGGGGCGGCGTGGAGATGAGCGGCGGCCGGGGTCCCCGCAAGTGGCGCCAGCCGGTGGCCGTCGGCCTGGGCGTGGCGGGCGTGCAGCTGTTCCACAACCTGTTCCCCCACGACGTGAGCCTCGCCTCGCCGGCGGGGGGGCTGGGCCCTCCTTTTTCGGTT
>QGSR01000360.1 GCA_003387805.1 Bacillota bacterium
AGCCCAGCCGCGGGGCGGGGGCACACCGCCGGGGCCCCGGGGGGGGGGGGGGGGGGAACCCGGCTTCCCGCCCGGCCGGCATTGTAAAAAAAAAGACCCCCAGAGCCCCGCGGCCGGGAGGGAGACCGCGTTGGCCCGCCGATCCTTTCGTCGGTTCACCGTCATCGTCATCGTTTTTGTCGTATCCATCTTGTTCGGCGGCGCGGCCGGCATGGTCGCAGGCTACTTGCGCAGCGCGCCGTCTCTGGACCAAGTCGTCTTCGAGCAGGAGCTCACCAGCTACGTGTACGACGTTCACGGCCGGCGCATCGCCTCGCTCTACCGGGAAAACCGCATCCCGGTCACTCTGGACCAAATGCCCCGGCATTTGCTGGATGCCATCGTCGCCATCGAGGACACGCGGTTTTACGAACATCACGGTTTTGACGTGCGGGCGCTCCTGCGGGCGGCTTGGGCCGACGTGCGCCGCATGCTGGGCCACGAAGGCTTCTTGCAGGGCGGCAGCACCATCACGCAGCAGCTGGCGAAAAACGCGTTTCTGAGCCACGAGCGGACCCTGGCCCGCAAGCTGCAGGAGCTTCTGTGGGCCATCCAAATCGAGCGCAAGTACAGCAAAGCCGAGATTTTGGAAACGTATTTGAATGAAATCTATCTCGGCCCCGGCGTGTACGGCGTCGAGGCCGCCTCCCGCTACTACTTCGACAAGTCCGTCAGCGAGCTGACGCTGCCGGAGGCGGCTCTTATCGCGGGCCTGGCGCAGAATGCAGGCCTGCATTCGCCCTACCGCGATCCGGAAGCGGCCAAGCGCCGGCGCAACACGGTGCTGCTCCGCATGGAGGAGCTGGGCATGATCACGCCCGAAGAGTCGGCCGCGGCCCGCGAGGCGCCCATCGTGGTGACGGACACGCGGCCGGCCCGCAATTTGGCGCCGGACTTCGTCAACTACGTCATCAGCCAGCTGCTGGAGCTGGACGGCATCGACGTCAACACCATCTACGCGGGCGGCATCCACGTGTACACGACGCTGGATCTCGACATGCAGCGGGCCGCCCAGGAGGCGGTGGAGCGGGCCTTCGGCAATCCCGGCGGAATTCTGGCCCGGGCCACCACCACCGACGCCAACGGGCTCCGCCAGCCCCAAGTGGCGCTGGTGGCCCTCGATCCCCGCAACGGCCACATCAAGGCCATGATCGGCGGCCGGGACAACGACCAGTTCAACCGGGCGGTCCAGGCCGTGCGCCAGCCCGGCTCGGCCATCAAGCCGTTTATTTACACCGCCGCCGTCGACAACGGCCTGAGCCCGGCCACGGTGCTGGTCGACGAGCCTTTCGAATGGGTGGATCCGTTTACGGGCGACGTGTGGCGCCCGCGCAATTTCACCAACCGCTTCTCCGGCGAGATGACGCTGCGGGAGGCTTTGGAGCAGTCCATCAACATCATCGCGGTGAAGCTCCTGGCGGACCACGTCACGCCGCGCCAGGTCATCGACTACGCCCGCCGCATGGGCATCAGCACGCTGGTGACCGAAGGGCGCCGCCATGACGCGGTGCTGGCCCTGGCCCTCGGCGGCATCACCAACGGCGTGCGGCCCATCGACATGGCCCAGGCCTACGGCGTTCTCGCCAACCAGGGCGTGCGGTCGACGCCCATGGCCATCACGCGCGTGGTGGCGGCCGACGGCACCGTGCTATACGATTTCAGCCCCGAGCAGGAAGTGGTGCTGTCCGAGGTGACCAGCTACATCGTGACGGACATGCTGCGCGGCGTCATCGAACGCGGCACCGGCCGGCGGGCCAACATCGGGCGCCCGGCGGCCGGCAAGACGGGCACCACCGACAGCAACCACGACGCGTGGTTCGTCGGCTACACGCCGGAGCTGGTGGCGGCCGTTTGGATCGGCAACGATCTGCCCTCCCCCATGGTCGTCGGCGGCACGCCGGTGGGCAGCGGCGAAGCCGCGGAGATTTGGGGGAATTTCATGCGCGCCGCGCTGGCCGACACGCCGCCCAGCGATTTCCGCAAACCCGCGTCCGGTTTGGTTGAAGACGTCCTTATTGACGTAAAGACGGGCCTTTTGGCCAACACGACGTGCCTGATGATCCCGAGAACCGAGATGCGGCGGGAAATTTTCGCGGCCGGCACCGAGCCCAAGGAGCTGTCGCCCCGCTGCCACAATCCGTTCTGGACGCCCGATCAGCAAGAAGGCCTCATCCGGGAAACGGATTTCAGGCCGCTGCTGCCCGGCCTCTGATGACCCGGGCCCCGGGCCGCGGCGACGCCCCCGGGGCCAGGACTCCTCAGTCCAGCTCCGCGACGGGGACGCCGTACCCGCCGGCCGC
>QGSR01000361.1 GCA_003387805.1 Bacillota bacterium
GTACCGTTCCGTGGACCACAAACGGCTGTGGGAGCTGGCCAAAGAGCTGTGACGTTTAGTGGTCGAGGTCGACACGGGTCGACCTCGACTCTTTTGCCCCTTATCGGTTAACTTCTGATACCGCCGAGAGATTCCGGGCATGCTGGGCGCCCATGTTCTAACGGCGGCGGGCCCAACCTTCCGCCGCGAGTTTCCAACGAACGGCACCCGGCATTCGCCCCGCGGCTCTCTCCGTGGCCCATGTCCGCAACGCCTGCAAGGAAACCCGGCGCGGCGCCCGAAAATTGAAACAAACGCTGGGCCGAGGGATGGACATGGGTGATACGATTTATCTCTTGCAAGAGGACGGCCGTCTCGTGAGCATGACGGAGCAGCCGTACGACTCCGAGGAATTGCTGCAGCGGCTGTTGGCGGACTACCCCGACCTATTAGCTGGCGAGCAGCTGTCCGCCGGGGCGCCAAGGCGCTGGCTACCTATCGCGCGCGAGGTGGCGATTCCCGGGGAAGAGGGCGAGGCCGGCCGCTGGTTCCTGGACCACCTGTTCATCGACCAAGACGGCATTCCAACCCTTGTGGAGGTAAAGCGCAGTTCGGATACCCGCATCCGTCGCGAGGTTGTGGGACAGCTGCTCGAGTACGCGGCCCACGCGTCCGCTTACCTGTCCGCCGAGCGGCTGCGGGGGCGGTTTGAAGCGCACCTCCTGGAGAAGGGGTCGAACCCCGACGAGGTCCTCCGCCAGTTCCTTGGCGGGGACGCGGACCCGGAGACCTTTTGGAACCTGGTTGAAACCCGCCTGCGGGCTGGCCAACTGCGGCTCGTCTTCGTAGCGGACGAGATCCCGCCCGAGCTGCGCCGGGTAGTGGAATTCCTGAACCGGCAAATGGCGTCGACAGAGGTGCTGGCCGTGGAGGTCAAACAATACGTCGGCCAGGGTTTGACCACACTCGTCCCCCGCGTGCTCGGGCAGACGATCAAGCCCAGCGCCAGCGGCTCGAACTGCTGCATCGCCTTAACGCGATTCCCGGGGTCTCTATCCCCCCGGACGCCATAGCCCGGCGCCCCAGCTTCCCCCTGAAGCTGCTGGCAGGCCCGCGCGAACGGGAGCAGTTTTTCGCAGCCTTCGAATGGTTTCTCCAGGAAGTGCGGCGCTGCGACAGGTAAGTCACGGTGCGGGTGGCGAAGAGACGAGGTCTAGAAGCAAGTCTCGCAAGCGGCACGCGGCTACCGTCTGCGAAAGGAAGGAATCATCCTGCTCGAAACGGGTCATGCGCTGCAACGACTGGCGGAAGAAATTGTCGCCTGCACTCGCTGTCCTCGCTTGATTGCCTACTGCCGGGAGATCGCCGCCACCAAGCGGCGCATGTACGCGGATTGGGATTACTGGGGAAAGCCGTTACCGGGTTTTGGTGACCCCGAGGCAAGGCTCCTCGTGGTCGGGCTCGCGCCGGCGGCCCACGGCGGCAACCGCACCGGCCGCATGTTCACGGGCGACAGCTCCGCGGATTGGCTCATGGAGGCATTGCACGCCCACGGTTTCGCGAACCAGCCCACGTCGACGCATCGGGACGATGGGCTTAAGCTGCACGGCGCCTACATCACAGCCGCCGCCCGCTGCGCGCCGCCGGACAACCGGCCTACGACGGAGGAGTTGGCCAACTGCCGCCCGTACCTGCGGCGAGAGCTGGAGTTACTGCGCAACGTGCGGGTCGTCATCGTCCTGGGCCGCATCGCGTACGAGGCTTTCTGGCAAGCCATGAAAGAGCTGGGGCGCATCGGGCGCGACGTCAAACGGCCTGACTTCGCCCACGGCGCCGTCTTCGCCTGGGATCCCGCCCAGCCGACCCTGTTGATGTCGTATCACCCCAGCCGCCAGAACACCCAAACCGGGCGCCTCACGCGGGACATGTTTCACTCCGTCTTTGCCATGGCAAGAAAACTCATCGCCCAGGAAGAAGCTTTGTCAGGCAAAGCACGGTAAACTTGCCGCCACGGGAGGTCGACGGCCGTGCGCATTGCAGTACTCGGCACCGGACTCATCGGCCGCATGATCGTGCGGGAACTGGCTCGCTCATCTAGCTTCTCTGAAGTAGTTGCCGTCGACGGGTCCCCAGAAGCGGCGGTTTCTGCGGCGGCGGAAGCGTCCCAGGCGGCCGAGGCGTGGCGTACGACCGCCGAAACCTCTTCCGTGGCGGGAGACGCCGGCCGCCCGGCGGTGCGCGGCGTGACAGCCGACTTAGGCGATTACGGCACCCTGGTCGCCCTACTGCGGCAGGTGGACATCGCCATCGCGGCGCTTCCGGACTCCCTGAGTTTCCTGGCGAACCAAGCGGCCATCAAC
>QGSR01000362.1 GCA_003387805.1 Bacillota bacterium
CGGTGCCGGCCGTCGGTGGCGGCGACGGCCTGCTGCCCGGGCAACGGCCTGCGGAGGCGGCGCGGCCTGCTGCCCGGGCAACGGCCTGCGGTTGCGGCAACGGCCGTCGGCTGCGGCGACGGCCTGCTGCCCGGGCAACGGCCTGCGGTTGCGGCAACGGCCGTCGGCTGCGGCGACGGCCTGCTGCCCCGGCAACGGCCTGCGGCTGCGGCTACGGCCTGCTGCCAGGGCTGTGACCACGGCTGGGGCCACGGCCGCGGCTGCGCCCATCGCTTGAGGGACGCCTCCCTGGTAGACGCTTTGCCCGGTCAGGCGTCCATCTGCGAGGCCCCTGGCGTGCGAGGCGATTGAGGCGCCTCACGGTGAGGCGCTTTCGTGAGTGCGTGTGTCTGTTCGTCCCATAGTGGGACGCAAAATGGCCTGAGCGTCCCACTATGGGACGCTAGCACCTGGGAGCGTCCCACAGTGGGATCCTTTTGCGTGGTGGAAAAAGATGGGACTCCGTTCGTTTCCGACACTTGAACCAAAAATTGTAAAAGGCCAGCTAGAAAGCTTCTCGGACTTCGGTGACCCGCCGGTTGGTTTGTGTCAACGTGACTAGACGGCCTCGGGGTCGGTGGCGAAGGCGTCGGACGAGCACAAGCGACCCACAATGGGACGCAAAATGTCGGGAGCGTCCCATTGTGAGACGTTTGGACCGGCAAGCGTCCCACAATGGGACGCTTGCCTCGGGTTACACAAAATGGACGCCGAGCAACGCGGTCGCGTTCATCCATAAATTGTAAAACACCAGCTAGAGGGCCTGTCGAAATTGGACTGTACACGTGATGAGGTCGTGCCGAGCACCACTTTTTAGCTGCTCGCCATCGACCGCGCGGCCACTGGCATGCGAGCGCCCCATTATGAGACGCTCAGTCGTCGAAGCGTCCCACAATGAGACGAAACCGCATGCGAGCGTCCCATTGTGAGACGCTTCCACGCAGGCCGCGCGGACACTTCCCGAGCTCGTGAGGCCGAGTGTCGGAGAGGGCCCTACCGGCCGTTTCTTGGAACGCTGCGTGCACGGCACGGCCCGTAATGGCCGGCCCGTAATCGACTGCCCGGGAGGGACTGCCCGTAACGGACTGCCCGTGATGCACCGCACCCGATACCGGATGGAAGCGGGGTGCCGGCGGGCGGACGCATTCGGCGTCCTGCAGCCGCCGGCATCCAGCAACTGCTCGAAGGCATGGGGCCTGGCGATGTCGAACGGAGACCGCAGGAAGCGAGGGCGCGTCGGAAGTTTGAGCACAGGCATGGGGTTGTTGGCTGTCATCGCAGCGGGGCTGCTCGCGGCCGGGTTGGGCGAGGCGCGGGCGCATCGACGCGCGCTCGGCGCCGTGCCGCTGCGGGTGCACGTCAACGGCACTCGGGGCAAGTCGTCGGTGACGAAGGCCATTGCCGCCCTCTTCCGGGAGCTGGGAAAAAAGGCGGTTGGCAAGACGACGGGCACGCTGCCCGTGGTTATCGAGCCGGACGGCACGGAGCGGCGTATCGGGCGGCGGGGCAGGACCCGCGTGCAGGAGCAGGTGCGGATTTTGCGCTATGCGGCCGCCGCCGGAGCCGACGCAGCGGTGCTGGAATGCATGGCCGTGGACCCGGTGCTTCAATGGGTGTGCGAGCACGTTTTCGTCCGGTCGCACATCGGGGTCATTACCAATGTACGCAGGGATCACTTCGAGGAGATGGGCCGTGACCTCGAGGAAATCGCCCGCTCCCTGGCCAACACCGTTCCCCGCAACGGCGTGCTGGTTACCGCCGATGCCCGCTTCGCGCCGCTGTTTGCGGAAGTGGCCGCGCAGCGGGGCACGAAAGTGGTCGTGGTGGGCGAGGACGAGGTGGCCCGGGCCTTCAGGCTCCTTAGGGGCGAGGCGTCGGCGCGTCACGAGCCAGCGGGCGCCGAGCCGCCGGGGGAAGGCGGCTGGAACGGGCAGGTCGGCCAAGTCGTTGCCCGCCTCGAGGACGAGCTTCTGAAAATGCATGCGGAAAACGTGGCCGTGGCCTGCAAGGTGGTGGAGCTGGCCGGGTTCCCAGAGGCCGCGGTGTGGGACGCTGCGAGGAAGCTGCCCCGGCCGCGGCTGCACGTGACGGATTTGAGTCTTCGTTGGCGCGCGCCGTCCGGGCGCGTCGGCGCCGCAGCGGGCGGTGAACGGGGGGTTGTGCAAGGCCGGGAATGCCTGCTCGTGCATGCCTGGTCCATGAACGACACGGATTCGTTCAGGCGGCTCCTGGCATTGGCGGGCGATGGCCGGGAGGGCGAAGGCCAGGCGGGCGAAGGCCAGGCGGGCGAAGGC
>QGSR01000363.1 GCA_003387805.1 Bacillota bacterium
GCGATGCCGTCGCCCTTCACCCAAGCCACCGCGGCCGCGGCACCCGGCCACGCCAGCTCGGCCAGGGCCACGTCGCCCAGAAACACATGTCACGCGCCCACCAGCATGGTCGTTTTGCCTTCGCTCTGGAACCGCTCCACCTGCGCTTCGGCCTCGGGCTGCATCGCCCCGAGGGCTTCAAACAGCCGCCGGCTGCCGACGTAGAGGGGCTCGGCCGCGCCGGCCTTCCCCGCCGCGCCCGGGGCGCCGGTGAGGACGCCCCGCACGCCCCGACCCGGCAGTGCTTCAAATTCGGTGACCTCCGCCGGCGCGAGGCCCCGCTCTTCCGCGGCCCGCACGACGGCCTTGGCCAGCGGGTGTTCGGACCGCGTTTCCAGCGATGCCGCCGCCCGGAGCACCTCGTCTTCGCTCCACCCGCCCAGCGCCGCCACGTCGGTGACCGCCGGCCGGCCCTCGGTCAAGGTGCCGGTTTTGTCGAACGCGACGGCCCGCAGGCGCGCCAGTTCTTCCAAATATACGCCGCCTTTTACGAGCACGCCCCTGCGGGCGGCGCTGCTGATGGCGCTGACGATGGACACCGGTGTCGCGACCACCAGCGCGCACGGGCACGCGACCACCAAGAGCGCCAGGGCCCGGTAAATCCACGGGTACCACTCGGCCCCCAGGAGCAGCGGCGGCACGGCGGCGATGAGGGCCGCCAGCCCGATGACGATGGGCGTGTACACGGCGGCAAAGCGGTCGACGAACGCGTGGGACCTGGCCCGGCGGCCCTCGGCCTCTTCCACCAGCTGCACGATTTTGGCGATGGTCGACTCGGCCGCCAACTTCGTCGTCCGCACTTCCAGCGCGCCGTACGTGTTCAGCGTCCCGGCGAACACGTCGGCGCCCGCGCTTTTCTCCGCCGGCACCGATTCGCCCGTGACGGCCGCCTCGTCCACCGCCGAAGCGCCCCGCACCACGACGCCGTCCACGGGGATCTTCTCTCCCGGGCGGACGAGGACCACGTCGCCGACGGCGATGTCCTCCACCGGCACGACGACTTCCGCGCCGTTGCGCAGCACCGTGGCCCGCTGGGGCGCGGCCTCCATCAGGTCGCGAATGGAACGGCGGGCCCGGTCGTACGTCCACGCCTCCAGCCAGTCCGACACGGCGAACAAGACGGCCACGACGGCGGCCTCCTGCCACTCGCCGATGGCAAGGGCGCCGATGACGGCCGCGGTCATGAGCACGCTCATGTTGAAGTCCAGCCGCGGCAGGGCGTAGAAGGCGCGGCGGGCGTTGCTCCAGCCGCCGACGACCACGGCGGCCAGCAGGAGCGTTTTTGCGACGGCGTCCGGTGTGACGGCCGTATCCAGCGCGCCGGCGGACGGCCCGCCCGCGAGCCAGGCCCATACACGGGGCAGCGCCGCGGCGAGAAGCAGAAGACTTCCGGAGACCGCGGCGCGCCACAGCTCGGCCCGAGCCGCGGCGGGGTCCGCCGCCGTAGCCTGCTTCCGTTCCCGGGTGATGACATAATTCTCGGCACGGCCCAGCCGCTGGATAGTTTCGAGGTCGGCCCGGCCCACGACGAACAGCTTGCCCGTCGCCGTATTCAGCGTCGCCGACGCCACGCCGGGCAGCCCGGCCACGTTTTTCTCGAAGTTGGCCGCGCAGTCGAGACAGCTGATGCCTTGAACCCAAAAGACGTGGGTTTCTTCGTCGGCCGTACCGTGATGGAGTGGTTCGGCGGGATGCGCCGGGCCGCGCAGCCCGACGTCGGCGTTTTCTGTTTTCGGCATGCCTGGCATCATGGCCACCCCCGTCCCTGGCTGACCGGCTCGCCGCGCCCGCTACTTGCCTTCGTCGTAGTGCTCCTTCGCCAGCTGAATGAGGCCGAGCACGTGGTCGTCGTCCAGGGAGTAGAACACGTTCTTGCCTTCGCGGCGGTACTTGACGATGCGCATCATTTTCAGCAGCCGCAGATGGTGGGAAACGGCCGGCAAGCTCATCTCCAGCACGTCGGCGATGTCGCACACGCACATCTCCTGCAGCGACAGCAAGTACAAAATCCGGGTGCGGGTCTCGTCACCCAGAACCTTGAAAATCTCCGACAGGCCCGCTACTTCCAGCAGGCGCTCCCGCAGCGCCGCCTGGTCCTCCGGACGAGACGGATCGTAGATGTCGCAGCAGTCGGCCGTGGCGCGATGAGAGGCCGCTGCGCTGCTGTTGCCCTGAATTGCCGTGCTCATCAGCCATTCCCCCGCAGGGCCGGCGGCCGGCAGCCGACGACTGACGGCCGACGGCCAACGACTGGTCACCAGCTGTAGACTAGCCGGCAACAATTAAGC
>QGSR01000364.1 GCA_003387805.1 Bacillota bacterium
CTGCTGGGGCAGGTGCGGCCGGGCGCCGCGTGCGGCGCCGAGCTGGCCGCGCGGGCCCGCCTGTCGCAGCAAGTGCGGCACGTGCTGGCCGAGGCCGACGCGACGCTGCACGGCGCCGTGCGCGAGGCGTTCGTCGCCGGCGTGATGGCGCAAGTGCGGCAAACCCGCGCAGGCGGCGGAGCCCCGGCCGGCAACGCATGGGCCGCCGGGGACGGCTCGGCAACCGGCGACGGCGCCTCCGTCGGCGGCAGACCGGACACAGGCGAAGGCGCAGCCGGCGGCGCGGAAGGCGCCCTGGTCCGGCGGATGCGGCGGCGGAGCCGGGCGCTGCGGGGCGCCCGCTGGCCCGCGTGGGCGGCCGCGGCCGCGATGATTCTGCTGGCGGTGCTGGCCGGCGGGTTGCCGTGGACCACGCTGCTGATGCCCGAACACATGCGCTCGACGGGCCAGGTATGGCCCGGCGGCACCATTTTGGCCGTCACCGACACGGGCACGGCCCACGCCGCGGGGCTGTCGGCCGCGGGCGTCGTCCAGGCAGCGTCGGGCGGGCCCGAAACAGTCACCTTGTTCTCGGCGCCGGAGGCGGGCCAGCAAGCCGCGCGTCTGCCCGCGGTGCCGTTCTCGGCGGAAGACGGTGCCGTCAGCCTGTTTTCGGCGCCTGAGACGACGCACGAGCCGGCGCCCGAGCCGGGCGCCCCGCTGCGCGTTCCCGGTGGCTTTGTCAGCGCCGTGTCGGGGGCGCCGCCGGAGCCGCCGCCGGAACCGGCATCGGAAGGGGGTTCGGCAAACCCATGAAGCTCTCCGGGAAGGTGAGAGTGAGCGCCTTGAGGCGGAACGTGAGAAAAGCCCTGTTGACCGGCGCCGTCACGGCGGCGTTGCTGCTCGCGGGGCTGCTGCTGAGCGCGTCCGCGCCGTCGGGCGGCAGTGTGTTCGCCCCGGCCGCGTCGGCCCAAAGCGGCCTTCTGGTCAGCAACCACGTACTGACGACCCGCGTCGTGCGCACGGCCGACGGCGGCTTCTTCGTCCAGGACATTCTGATCGGCTTTCAGCGGGGCACCGCGTCGTTCCAGACGCTGACGCAGGTGATTTTGCCCCGGGGCAGCCACCAGCTGTCGATGGCCCTGTTTGACCCGGCCGGCCGGGAGCTGGAGCGCATCAGCTTCGGCACCGTCCGGGCCGACGCGGACAACGACACCCTGAGCCTCGAAGGCACGTGGCGCAACATCCGCTTCGAGCAGGCGGGCGTCCACGAGCTGGTGCTGTACTGGCAAGGCCGTGCCGTGGCCCGGTTCCACCTCGTCGTGCGGTAGCGGCCGGGCCTTGGCCCGGTTCCGCGTCGTCGTGCGGCAGCGTCCGGGCCGATAGCCGGTTCCGCCTCGTCGTGCGGCAGCGGCCGCGCCTTGGCCCGGTTCCGCGTCGTCGTGCGGCAGCGTCCGGGCCGCTAGCCGGTTCCGCCTCGTCGTGCGGCAGCGGCCGCGCCTTGGTTGATTTCGTTGTGTCGCAGAGGAGACGATCCTAAGCATGCGGACGATGAAACAAGCCTACGTGGAGCGCGTCGGCGCGCTCACGTTCCGGGAGCTGCCCGTGCCCGAGCCGGGGCCGGGCGAAATTGTTGTGCGCATTCATACGGCCCTCACGTGCGGGACCGATATCAAGACGTTCCGGCGCGGCCACGCCGTGCTCAAAGTGCCGGGCCCGCTGGGCCACGAAGCCTCCGGCATCGTGGAGGCCGTGGGCGAAGGCGTCACCAAGTTCGCCCCCGGCGACGCCGTCATGTGGGCGCCGACGGCGCCCTGCCGCCGGTGTGACGCGTGCGCCCGGGGCCTGTACAACCACTGCGAAACGCTGTTCGAAAACATCGCCATGGGCGCCTACGCCGACTACATTCTGCTGCCGGCGCGCATCGTCGCCCAGCACGTTTTCCACAAACCCGAGCACCTGCCCTTTGAGGAAGCGGCGCTGATGGAGCCGCTGGCGTGCATTTTGCGGGGCTGGCGGCGCTTGGGTGCCTTCGCGAACGGATACGACACGGCGAAAGACACGGCGCTCGCGATGGACGACGCCCGCTCCCGGGCCCGGCGCGGCGGCATCGACAGCGTGCTCATCATCGGCGTTGGCGCCATCGGCCTGCTGCACGTGGCCGTGGCCAGGGCGCTGGGCGTGCCGCAAATTACGGCGGTGGGCGGCCGCGAATCGGGTCTCGAGCTGGCGCGGCGCCTGGGCGCCCAGCACGTCGTCCAGGGCCACGTGCCGGCGGTCAACGACGAGCTGCAGGGCCGGGGCCTGGCCGGCGCCGACGTCGTCATCGAGTGCACCGGCC
>QGSR01000365.1 GCA_003387805.1 Bacillota bacterium
CCAACGACTGGCTCGCCAACGGCGTCCACCCGGTCTCGATGATGCTGGGCGTGGGCGGCCCCGTGGCTGCGGTCACGATGCACCGGGGGCGGCGGAGCGGGTCGGTCTGCGTCCTGGAGTTTGAAAACGGCTGCATCGGGACGCTGCACATCGCGACGGGCGCCGCGGCAAGTCAACCGGCCGAGCGGTACCTCTTCGTCGGGCGGGGCTGCCACGTCGAGATCGAAAACTCGCTGCGGCTCACGTTCCAGCGGGGAATCCCCTACCGCTACGGCGTGACGACCAACTACATCAGCGAGGGCTTTGACCACGGCGCGATCGTGTGGGAGCCGCAAAACCACCTTTCCACGCTGGAAAACAAGGCGCTCTTTACGCAAGGCATCTACGGCGAGCTCAAGTACTTTTGCGACTGCGTCCTGGAAAAGCGCAAGCCCGAGCTCGGAACGCTCGAGTTTGCCTACGACGTGATGCGCGTCTATGAAGCCGGCCTGCTCTCCGACGGCCAGCGCGTCGAACTGGCGGCGATTGAGTAGGGCCCGATGCAGCGGCGCCGGAAGGCGAGCCGCCCGGGGCGCGGGGCCGGCGAGAGTGCGTGTGGCGCGGGCGAAAACGTGGGGCGAAGGCCGGAAAGGGAAAAAAGGCACGGTCACACTGGAGTCGACGGCCTCAGGCCGAGGACCTGGGGGGAACGGCCCGGGACCGACGACTTGGAGCCGACGACCTGGGGGCGACGACCAGGGGCGCCAACCGACCGTCGACTTAGCCCCGGCCGCGTTTTGCCCGCGCCACTTCCTCAAGCAAAGCCCTCGCCACTTCCACGGGATCGGGCGCGTCCAGCACTGCTGAAATCACCGCCACCCCGTCGGCGCCGGCCGCGATGACGGGGCCTGCGTTTCCCGGGCCGATGCCGGCGATGCCGACGATGGGCAGCTTCGTCGCCTCCCTCATGCGGGCGATGAGCTCCGGGCCGCCGGGCGCCCGGACCATCTTCGTCTTGCTCGTGTAGACCGGCCCAACGCCGAGGTAGTCCGCCCCGTCTGCTGTGGCTCGCCGAGCCTCTTCCGGGGTGCGAGCCGACACGCCGATGATTTTCTCCGGGCCCAACCTCCGCCGCGCCGACGCCGCGGCCTCGTCCTCCTGCCCCACGTGGACGCCGTCGGCGCCGGAGTCAAGGGCGACATCGACGAAGTCGTTGACCACAAACAGCGCGCCTTTCTCTTGACAGAGCGCTTGCAGCTCCTTGGCAACCGGCGCCTGCTCCGGCGGCGGCAGCTCCTTTTCCCGGAGCTGGATCGTCCCCACTCCCGCGTCCAAGAGCCGCTCGACGAGCTCTAGCGGGGTCGAGGCGTTCACGATGACGTAGACCGAAAGCAAGTCACGGAGCCGCCGGCGAAGCGCTTCGCCCCGGGTTGCCTCCGGCGCTTGGGCATGGGATGGGGCGCGGGCCGAGGCCCGAGGCTGGGCCCCGCAATCGGCCCAGGGCAGGACCCGCGGCTTGGGGTTGGGCCGGGCCTCATGGCCCGCCTCCCGCTTCTCGTCGAGCATCACCCATCCCCCTTCTGCAGCCACACCAAGTGATTTGTCGGGCCGTGGCCGCCGCCGATATCAGGCGCATGGGCGATGGCGTCGGTGATAAACCGCTTGGCCTGCTGCACCGCCTGGATGGGGCTCATGCCCGAAGCAAGCCCGGCGGCGATGGCGGCGCTTAAAGTGCAGCCCGTGCCGTGGGTGTTTTCGGTGCGGATCTTGGGTGCGGTGAACCAGCGGACGTCATCGGCGGTGACGTAGACGTCGTCCGCGCTGTCCCCTTCTAAGTGGCCGCCCTTGACGAGGGCTGCTTGGCAGCCATACCCGAGCAGCGTGCGCCCGGCCTCGATCATGTCCTCCCGGGTGCGGATGGCCATGCCCGTCAGCGCTTCGGCCTCGGGGATGTTGGGCGTCACGATGACGGCCAGGGGCAAGAGGTGCCGCTTCAAGGCGTCGTTGGCTTCCTGGGCCAAGAGCCTGTCGCCGCTTTTCGCCACCATCACGGGGTCGACGACCAGGTTTTTCACATCGAAACGCCGGAGGACGTCGGCCACCGCACGGATGACTCCAGCGTCCACCAGCATCCCGGTCTTGGCAGCATCGGCACCGATGTCCGAGAGCACCGCTTCCAGCTGGGCGGCGACCTGCTCGGCCGTCAGGGGATAGACGCCGGTCACGCCCAGGGTGTTTTGGGCCGTCACGGCGGTGATGACCGACATGCCGTAGGTCCCAAGCACCGTAAAGGTTTTCAAATCCGCTTGAATCCCCGCCCCGCCCCCGGAGTCGGA
>QGSR01000366.1 GCA_003387805.1 Bacillota bacterium
GGCCTGAAGACGCGGAAACCGCGGAGGACGCGGAGGACGGGAACGACGAGGCGGACCGGCCCGGCGAGCCCGGAGAGAAACCGGTTTCTTCCGAAGGCACCGGCGCGGAGGACTGACGCCCGCTTCTTCCCTTGGCTGGCTGCATTTGCAGGCCGCGGGCGGCAGGATTCAAAGTTTGCGGAAACGAACTGTCTGCAGCGAGCCGCCCCGCGTCCGGGACGGCGCTTCGGCTGATTGGAAGGGGAACGAAGCAGCATGCAACCGAGCTGGACACGCGCTTTGCTTTTCTTGGCACTCATCGCAGCCGTGGCCGCGGCGGGGGCCGCGCCGCATACGGCGTCGGCCCAGGAGCCGCTCATCGTGCTGGACGTGCGCATCGTGGGCAACGAGCACGTGCCGACGGAGACCATCCGCGGGGCCATGACGGAAACTCGCATCGGCGAGCCGCTGGATTTTGACGCGACCAACGCGGACTTGATCAGCATTTACAACCTGGGCTACTTCTACGACGTCGTGCCGCACCTGGAGGAAGTGCCGGGCGCGCGCACCGGCGTGCGGCTGGTTGTCGAGGTGTTCGAGTACCCCGTCATCCGGCGGCTGGACATCGCCAGCGAAGGCGTGCCCGCGGACGCGGTCCGCGACTGGATGACGACGCGGGAAGGCCGCATCCTCAACGTGCGCGACTTTGAGAACGACCTGATGACCGTGCAGGAACTCGCGGTGCAGGAGTACGACGTGTTTGTCCGCCCGGTCTTCGTAGACCTCAACGAAGAGGCGGGCGTGCTGACGCTGCAGTTCCGGGCGGCCCGCGTGGGCGAGATCGTCATCGAAGGCCATGAAAAGACGCGGGACTACGTGCTGGAGCGGGAAATCACCTTCAAAGAGGGCGACATTCTCAACCGCGAGCAGGTGCGCCGCTCGGTGCAGCGCCTGACCATGCTGGGCTACTTCCAGTCCGTCAACGCCGAGTTCTTTGAAACCGACGATCCGGACGCTTTGGGCGTGCGCTTCGTGGTGGAGGAGCGCAAGACGGGCCTGGCCAGCTTCGGCGCGGGCTACAGCACGCAGGACGGCTTCATCGGCTACATCGAAGTGGCCGACGAAAACTTCCTGGGCCGGGGCCAGCGGGCCAACTTGCGCTGGGAGTTCGGCAAGACGCGGAATACGTACGATCTGGGCTTTTACGAGCCCTACTTCCTGGGCACGACCACGTCCATCGGGTTCAACCTGTACAACGCGACCCGCACCTATTCCGACACGGACTACAGCGTGCACCGGGTAGGCGGCGACGTGACGCTGGGCCGCCCCTTGGGCGAGTTCACCCGGGGCTTCCTTCGCTTCAAGATGGAAAACTGGGACGACTCGCTGGCCGGCACGTCGGTGGACAAGGGCAGCACCCGCAGCCTGACGCTGAGCACCCGCACGGACACGACCAACCATCCGTTCTACCCGACGGAAGGTTTCCGCAACCGCCTGTCGGTGGAGCGGGCCGGCGGCTGGCTGGGAGGCACCACCGAGTTCACCAAGTTTGAGGCCGACGTCAGCACGTACATCAAGATCGGCCAGCGGGACCGGCAGGCGCTGGCGCTGCGGGCCATGCTCGGCACCGGCAGCGGCGCCGGCGGCGGCCTGCCCCGCCCGGAGCGGTTCCGGCTGGGCGGCTCCGAGACGCTCCGCGGCTACAACTTCGGCGAGTTCGAAGGCGACCGCATGCTGGTGCTCAACGCCGAATTCCGCTTCCCCATCGTGGACGCGGTGGAGGGCGTGGTCTTCGCGGACTTCGGGCGGACGTTCAGCGCGGGCGAAGGCATCAGCTTCTCCGACCTGAAGGCCGGCTACGGCGTCGGCATCCGCCTGGACACGCCGCTGGGCATTTTGCGCATCGACTACGGCATCGGCGAAAGCGGCGGCCGGACGTACTTCAGCTTCGGGCCGATGTTCTAGGCGCCGGCCGCCGCGTCGCCGGCGCACCGGAGAAAGGATGGGGCCGGCATGAACAGTGCAACCGTCGGCGCGGAAGGCCGTCGCGCCTTCCGTCCCGGGCGGCGGGCGGCGGCGGCCGCGATGGTTCTCGCCGCGCTCGCGTTGGCAGCCGGAGTCATGTTCGTCAGCGGCCGCCTCACCGCGGCCGCCGACGTCTTTATCGGCTACGTGGACGTGACCCGCATCATCGACGAGTACTTGGCGCCGGCGCTGGACGAGCCGCTGGCGCAGGAGACGGCCCGCCTGCAGGCCGAATTCGACCGGCGGGCGCAGAGCCTGGGGGGGGCGGCGCGCGCGGGGGGGGTTTTCTCGTTGAGCGGGCGGCGCAGAC
>QGSR01000078.1 GCA_003387805.1 Bacillota bacterium
GTTCTCGCCCGAGCCAGGGTTCTCGCCCGAGCCAGGGTTCTCGCCCGGATCAGGGTCCGCGCCGGGACCGGGGTCCGTGCCGGGATCGGGGTCCGTGCCCGGTCCGGGGTCCGGATCTTGACCGGGGTCGGGTTTCGGCTCCGGCGGTTCCGAGCCGTGGTCCGGGTCCGGGTCGTCACCGGGCTCTTCGCCGGGCCGGCCGCCCGGACCGCCGCCCGGATACACGATCTCCACCACGGCCTCGGCATCGCCGAGCACGAAGCGAACGACGCGCACGCCTGCCTCCGCCAGCGACCGCACGTCCAAAGCGACCACGGCTTCGCGCACGCTCGCGCCCGGGCGCGACTCGGTAACAGCCAGTGGTTCGACGGGGGATTCGTCTCCGTAAACTTGCAAGCTTCCAAACGTAAACCCAGCGCTCGGCCGCCCGCCGGCCCGCAGCGTGACGGACTGCACGTCGGGCCCGTCAGCGACCAATTGGCCGTCCACTTGCAATTCAACCAGTTCGGAACCGCCCGGGTCCCAGCCCGGCGTGCAGGCAGCCAGCAGCAGCGCCAGCGCCATGTACGCGGCCACGGACACAGCAGCCGCCCGGCGCCGCCGCCCGGCCACGGCCGAAACCGCACTGCATCGAATTCTAAACCTAGACATGCCAGCGCCTCCTCACGGACGTGTTACGAACCCGCTCGGCCCGACGCCTGTAGGGGATTGCTGGAAGCATTTCCAGTCAAAAATCGCCAGGGAATCTGCCACAATCGCCAAATTTTTGTGGACACGGGGCGCGATCAGTGATATACTGAGCCCGTCCGGCGTTTGAGCCGGATAAGTCAAAAGGGGGTTGTCCTTTGCAGTACGGTACGGTCAAGTGGTTCAACGCGGAGAAAGGGTTCGGGTTCATTGAGCGCGAGGACGGGCAGGGGGATGTGTTCGTACACTTCTCCGCGATTGTCGGCGATGGATACCGCACCCTGGACGAAGGCCAGCGGGTCGCCTTCGAGGTGACGGAAGACGTGAAGGGCCCTCGGGCCAACAACGTGACGGTCGTCGACTAAGCCTTTCTTCACGAGAGCCAACGAACCGGGGCGGAAGCAGCGCTTCCGCCCTTTTTCGATCTTGCTGGATGCCGGCCGGACCCGTCCGATGGCCGACGGCGCGCTTTCCCGGCTGCCTCTTATGCACTCTGCACCCACTGTTTTGCACTGGCTTCCCCTTTCCGCGCCTCGATATACTGCATTCGGAAAGGGGTCGTTCCGAAATGCGTCTTCATAGAAAACCCCGGCCTGCGCTCCCGTCCGCGCTCCTTGTCGCGGCGGCGGTCGCGCTGGTGCTCGGACTGGTGGGCGGCCTGCTGGCCGGCCCGGCGCTGCTGCCCGTCAACAACGCCTCGGCTGCCGCGGGCGCTTCCGCCGGCGCAGCGGCGGCCGCTTCCGGCGCCCCGGCGGGCTCGGGCGAAAGCACGAGCCATGGCCTCGTGGCCGATTCGGGCGGAAGCGGGCGCCACGGCGTTTGGCCGGATGAACCGGAAGCGGTCGAAGCCTTCTCCCTGAAGGGCGCCGTGCCCGGCACCGGCGGCGAGCCCGGCGCTAACCCTGTGCCCGACACCGGCACAGCGTCCGGCGCTGCCGAGAAGGCCGGTGCCGGCCAAGCCATCGGCGAGGACGAGCAGGCCGGCGCCGACGGACAGCCGGCGGACCGCGAGGAACTGCTGGCCCGCTGGGAAGAGCTCACCTTGGAGCAGCGGCGCCTGCTGGAAGAGCTGCGGGCGGTTCACGCTGAAATGCGGGCCGTGGCCGAGGTGCTGTGGTCCCAAGAAATGGACGCCGCCCGCGAGCGAGTCCGCGAACAGGTGAACCGCTACGGAGCCGAGTACGGCGAGGAAATCCTGGAGTGGCTGCCGCCGCGCCTGCTGGAGCGCATCTCCGAAGCGACGGGCTGGACGCCCGACCAGCTGCGGGACATGATCCGGGAAGGCGCCTGGGGAGACATCTTCTAAGCCGTTCCGACGGCGCGGCGAGAACTCTGACTCGGGCCGGGCGCGGGCCCGCTCGGCCCGATTGCGGCCCCATTCGCGCAGGGGCGGGATGCACCCGCCCCTGTTTCCGCCGTCACCGCGTCAGCTCGGCCAGCAGCTCCGCCGCCCGCTCTTTGTCCATTTGGCTCGTCACTTCATCGCCGGGCGTCAGCGGCATCTCCAGCACCTTCTGCAGCGTTTCGATAGCTTTGTCACGCTGGCGGTTGGCGATGTACGCCTCGGCCAGGTTCAGCATGCGGTTGGTGGCGTCCGGGTTGAGACGCACGGCTTCCAGCGCGTGCTCCAGCGCTTTTTGCCGATTGCCGATGCTCAGCGGCCAGCCCGGCGCCTTGCGGTACACCTGGCTTGCCAACAGGTGGGCGCCCCCGTGGTCCGGATCCAGCTCCAGCGTCCGCTGCACCGCTTTCATGATGTCGTCCACCATGAAGAGGCTCTGCAAAATGCCGCGCTCCTCGCCGATGCGGCCCATCAGAACGCCCGTCCAGTAGTGCGCGTTGGGATTTTCGTCGTCCAGCTCCACCGCCCGGCGGGCGTGGGTCAGGCCTTCCTCAAGATGCGGCAGCGCCGGGCCGTCCTCCACGACCTCGCCCAGCCAGTAGGCCAGCTCGGCCAGGCGGATGAGGGCGGGCACATGGTTCGGATCCGCTTCCAGCACGGCCTCGTACAGCGCCTTCACTTCAAGGCCGTCGGCGAAGGTCTTCTTCGCTGCGTACGCCGCCTCCGCCCGCTCCATGAGCGCTGCCACATCCGGCGCCTGGGCCGAAACGACGCTGCCGACCGGACCAAAGCCGGCAGCCAGCAGCAGGAGAACCGCTATGACGGCCGCGCACGGCACCAGAGCGCGCTGCGGCGACCGAGCCGACGTCAGCATCGGCGTCCGCACCTCCGCCCGCGCCCGGCGATGCGCCCACCTGTGCGTCCGCCCATGGGTTCGCGCTTGTGGCGACCCGTCGCCCGAGCGCGACGCCGGCCGCTGGGCCGTGTCCCGCTCGAACCCGACTTCCCGCGACTCCCGCTCCACCCGGCGCAGCCCGAGATCCCGCTTCCGGCTCGAACCGCCCGTCCACATCACGACCAACCACCCACCCTTTCGCACGAGCTCGAGTTCGCAGCCGAGCCCCAATTGTATTTCCGTTTCATTTATTTACCGTGTTTTCTAGATTCTTTTCGGGAAGGCGGCGGAAGGATCCTGCCCCGGAGCGACGGGGGTGCCGCCGCGCCCGGCCGCACGCAGCCATCACCAGGTGCCGCCGAGCCTCGTGTGCAACGACGGAACGCAAACAATGCACCGCCGCTCCACATTTCATCCACAGGCTGTCCCCGCGCGCCAGAACGTGTATTCCGGGCTTTTCCACAAGATATCCACACGGAAGGGCGGCGTGGGGGCCGCGGGGCCTTGTCCCAAGGGCCTTGTCCCACGCCCGGACCGCCCACGGGGGAATCCGGGGCGCGAGCGCCACGGGCGCCGCGAATTTCCAGCGCCGACGCGCCGCTGCATTCCGGTTCTCGACGGCTTCTCAGCAGCGGACCCGAACGAACCGGGCCCGACCACGCCCCGCAGACGCCGCGTGACCGGTTAGCCTCATTTCCGAGGCTTGTCTTTTCGCTAAGCCTCAAATTCGAGGCTTGTCGCGACAGTAGTCCTCAAAATCGAGGCTTATGTCGGCGACCACCACCGACGGCCGGGCCTGGCAACAGCCCCCACAGGTGCCTCGAATTTCCAGCTCGCAAACGCCGTCGCCATGCGGGCTTCGGCGGGTACTCAGAGGCAAGCCTGGCCGAACCGGGCCGGGGCACGGAGACAGGACCGCCCGCGACAGACACGCCTCATTTCCGAGGCCTGTTTTTTCGCTAAGCCTCGAACACGAGGTTTGTCACGAAACTTGTCCTCAAAAACGAGCACTAACTGACCGGACACCTCACCGCGCCAGCAAAGCGTCCAGCAGCCCGGGCAGCGACCGCTCGATAATCCGGTACGTATCGTGAAAACCCGCTTCGCTGCCGTAATACGGGTCGGGCACGTCGCCCGGGCCCTCGGGATCGAAGTCCCGCAGCTTGTACACTTTGTCGGCGGGTGCGCCCAGGCCCAACACGTCATCGTAGTTGGACTGGTCCATGACGATGATCATGTCCCAGCGGCTCAGTTCGCCGGCCGACAGCTGCCGTGCCCTGCCGCCGAGCTCCACTCCGTAGTGAGCGGCGGTGCGCACGGCCCGCGGATCCGGCGGCTTGCCCACGTTCCAAGACCCGGTGCCCGCCGAGTCGATCTCTATAACGTGTTCGAGGCCCGCCTCCCGGACTTTGGCCCGGAACATAGCCTCGGCCATCGGCGAACGGCAGATGTTGCCCAGACAAACGAACAGAACGCGCTTTTTCACCGTGAACCTCCTTCGCAAACGCCGGACACGCAATTCCAGACCAGCGGCTTGAAGCCGGCCCGCAGCGGTGGGCGAGAGCGAACCAACGCCGACAGGCCCGCAGCGTTCCGCGGCGCCCGACATGGAGCGCCCGCGCCGCCCGACACGGAGCGCGGCAGCGCCCGACATAGAACGCCCGCAGCGCCCCGGTCCGAAATGTTCATGGTAAGATAATGTGCAGGCGCCGGTTGCTGCAAAGAATCAAAACTCGTCGCCGCGATCCAAAACCGCATGCACGACGAGACCAGTATAACACGGCCGCGATTGCGCGCGGCCCTGCCGCGGCGCATGGGCAAGACGCCCCCACCGCACCGGCGCTGCGCCGAGCACGATCTCAGCGGAGCGGCGAGCGCGTGCTCGGCGCAACGGCAAGAACGCCCTCGGCGCGGCGGCGCTACGGCGAAAACGCCCTCGGCGCGTCGGCGCGGCGACGAAAACACCTTCGGCTCGACGGCGCTGCGGCGAAAACGCCCTCAACGCTGCCGCGAACCCGCGCTCCGCGCACCGCCAAAAGCGACCTCGGCGCAACGGCGCCGGGCAACAACGGCACCAGCGCCGCCGACGCCGCTCAAAAAGGGTTCTCCGGCCGCGCTGTGGAACGCCCATACTCAGAACGCAACGAGGAGTGCAGGCTGCTTGAAAATCGGTTCGCACGTTTCGTTTTCCGGCAAGGGGCTGCTGGCCGCCGCCGAGGAGGCCCTCGGCTACGGCGCCACCACGTTTATGATCTACACCGGCGCCCCGCAGAACACCCGCCGCAAGCCCATGGAGGAGCAATACGTCCCCGAAGGGCTGGCGCTGATGAAAGAGCACGGCATCGACGAAATCGTCGTGCACGCTCCGTACATTATCAACCTGGGCTCGTACAAAACCGACACCTTCGGGCTGGCCGTCGAATTTCTCCAGAGTGAAATCGAGCGCACGGCGTACATCGGCGCCGCGGACAGCATCGTGCTGCACCCGGGCGCCTACACCGACAAAGACGCCCAATACGGCATCAAGCGCATCGCCGAAGGCCTCAACGAAGTGCTGACGGTCAACGGCCGGGTCCACATCGCGCTGGAAACGATGGCCGGCAAAGGCACCGAGCTGGGCCGCACCTTCGAGGAGCTGGCGGCCATCATGGACAAAGTCCACGACAACGACCGGCTGCGGGTCTGCCTGGACACGTGCCACGTCCACGACGCCGGCTACGACATCATCAACGATTTCGACGGCGTCATGCAGGAGTTCGACCGCATCATCGGGCTGGACCGGCTGGCCGTCATCCACGTCAACGACAGCAAAAACCCGCGCGGCGCCCGCAAAGACCGCCACGCGCCCATCGGCTCGGGTTACATCGGCTTCGACGCCATCCACCGCATCGTGCACCACGAAGTGGCGAAGGGCAAGCCCATCATCCTCGAGACGCCGTGGATCGGCAAGGACAAAGCCAACCAGCGGCCCATGTACGAAGCCGAAATCGCGCTGCTGACGGGCAACGCGGAGGGCCGTTTCGGGCCGGAGTTCCTGGAGGACGTGGCCAGGCTGCGGGCCTTTTTCGACGAACAGCTGGGCCATCCGGGACGCAACGGCCGCGACTACGTGCTGGCCACGTGGGAGCTGCTGCAGGACAAGAAGCAGCGGGCCGAGGACAAGCGCGAGCCCATGGAGCGGCTGTACGACCTGGTCGTCGAGCACGGCCTGTTCCCGGACTGCAGCGAAGAACAAATCAACATGCGTCTCGTGGGGTATTTCGCCGGCATCTGAGCCGTTCCGGCGGAGCCGCGCGCCGCAGCGCCGCGGACTCCGCCGGAACGGTTTCACGACCCTATACCGCCCGCGCCCGGCGGGGGCCACCCCTCCGCGCCGCGAGCAGCCCCGCGCCGAGAACTACCCCGCGCCGCGAGCGGCCCAGCGCCGCGAGTCCCCGCGCCGCGAGCGGCCCTTTCTCAGCGCAGGCCCGTAATGAGCCGCGCCCACTCCCGCAGCCAGCGCTGCTCGTTTTCCTCGATGAGCCGGGCGTCAAGGCGCACCGGGTTCTCCGGCACCACCGCGTACTCGGCGAAGAAATCCGGCAGCGGCGTCTCCGCGTTGACCGGGAACATCCAGTTGGTGGTCGGAATCAGGCTCTGCACTTCCTCCGACAGCACGTAGTCCACGAACCGGTGGGCCAGCTCGGGCACGCCGGTGCCGGAGACGATGCCCACCGCCTCAATCTGCTGGTACGCCTGGCCCTGGGGCGTCAAGATGCGGCTGTGGGCGCTGCCGGCATAGTAAACGCCGGCCGCGGTGTCAGTGGAATACGACACCATCATGGGCGCCTCGCCCGCCTCGTACTGGCTGTACGCCGCCGACCAGCCCCCGGTGACCGTCAGCAGGTTAGGCGCAAGCCGCTCCCAGAACTCCAGGTAGCCCGGATCCCCGTACTCCGCGATGGTCCACATCAAAAACGCGTGGCCCACGGACGACGTGCGCGGGTCGATGGCGATGAGCCGCCCCCGGAAGCGCGGATCCGTAAGGTCCTCCAGCGTCCTCGGCAGCTCGTCTTCGCTCAGAACCCGGCTGTCGTAGATAATGGTGACGTAGCCGTGATCAAAGGGCACCACGTGGCCCGTCTCGTCAAAGTCCAGGTGCGCCGGGACTTTGGCCAGGTTGGGCAGCAGCGAGCGGTCCAGCTTCATGAACACGCCTTGATCGATGGCGCGCGGCAGCTGCGTATCGCTGATGCCGATGAACACGTCCGCGTCGGAGCCGCCCGCGTGCAGCTCGGCGATGATGCGGGCCAGCGTCTCGCCGGCGGAGCCGGGCGCGAGGAATACGACCTCCACGTCCGGATACAGCGCCTCGAAGCCTTCCTTGATGGCCTGGGCCGGCCCGGCCGCGAACGAATCGTACGTGTACACGACCAGGCGCTGCTCCGCGGCCTGCGCGGCCGGCCCGCCCGCCAAAGCCGCACCCGCGAAGGCCAGCAGCACGGCAGCCAGCACCAACCAGCGACGGAAACGAAGAACGGCGTGCAGCATAAAAAAGAACCTCCTACCAGAAGTGATAGAGGTTCCGTGACGGGGTTGTCGAGATTCAGCGCCAGACGCGCCCGGAGCGGGACGTGTCCAGAACCAACTCTCCCTACGCCGGCATTACCCGGAGCAGGTTCGAAGGGTCGGTGGCCTGCGCCACCCTCTCAGCCCGTCACGAGCTCCCCTGAGTTTCGCCTTCAGTTTACCAGAAGCCGGCACCGCCGTCAAACGAACCCGGACGGCGGCCGCTTAATCCGGCAGCAGCCGCACGCCCCGGGCCGGCACGAACAGGGCCGCCCGACGGCCCACGTGCGCCGCCGCTTCCTGTGCGGCCCCGCCGAACACCGCGGCCGTCCACTCCTGGCCGTCCACGGACAGCTTCACCAAAGACCGCTCGCCCCCGAAGATGACATCGCCAACGACCGCCTCCGCCGCCAGCCCGGCGCCCGCCGCGGACCGGGCGAACCCGGGCGCGCCCGCCTCATGCGGCTCCGCGTCATGCACGTCCGCGTCCGGGCCTTCCGCCGCGCCGAACAGCCGCAGCCGCACCGCCTCCGGCCGCACCAGCGCCCGCACGGGGCCGTCGCCCCGCGCGGCGCCGCCGGGCACCGCCGCTTTCGGCAATCGCCCGAAACGCCCGAAGTCGATGACGTCCCCTT
>QGSR01000367.1 GCA_003387805.1 Bacillota bacterium
AAACCCCCTCGTAAATCTCCTGCCCGCCGATAACGAACAGCTCCCCGTCCTCCGGGCCCAGCGGCAGCGCCAGCGCCTCTTCCGGCGAGTGAACTACGTCCACCCCGTCCGCCCGGAAGTTCCGGTCCCGCGTCACCACCACATTGCGCCGCCCCGGCAACGGCCCGCCCAACGACGCAAACGTCTTGCGCCCCATGATCACGGTGTTGCCCAGGGTCGTCTCGCGGAAAAAGCGCATGTCGTCCTTTAGCCGCCACGGGATGCGGCCGCCCCGGCCGATGACGCCGTTCTTGCCGCGCGCGACAATCATCTTCACGCGACGGCTTGCTCCGGGAACCTCCACGACGGCTGGCCCTCCGTCTTCCTGCCGCGGCCCGCCCGGCGTCATAGCGATCCGCCCGCCGTTATACCGCGACCTCGCCTTTGATGTGCGGGTGCGGGTTGTAGTTTTCGATGATGATGTCTTCGTAGCGGAAGTCGTCGATGGACCGGACGTCCCTCGCAAAGCGCAGCGTCGGCAGCGGCCTGGGCTCCCTCGTCAACTGCAGCTTCACCTGCTCGATGTGATTGTTGTAGATATGCACATCGCCGAAGGTATGAATGAACTCGCCGACCTCAAGCCCCACGACGTGCGCAATCATGTGGGTGAGCAAGGCGTAGCTGGCGATGTTGAAGGGAACGCCCAGGAAATAGTCGCCCGAGCGCTGGTACAGCTGGCACGACAGCTTGCCGTTCGCGACGTAGAACTGGAACAGCGTGTGGCACGGGCGCAAAGCCATCTTGTCTAAGTCCGCCACGTTCCAAGCGCTGACGATAATCCCGCGGTCATGCGGCTTCGTCCGCAGCATCTCGATGGCTTCGGCGATCTGGTCGATGGTGCGGCGGTGGCCCTGCTCATCGAACACAGTCCAGCTGCGCCACTGCGCGCCGTAAATGGGCCCGAGCTCGCCGTTTTCATCGGCCCACGGATCCCAGATGTGCACGCCGTGCTCGTTCAGGTAGCGAATGTTGGTGTCGCCCCGCAGGAACCAGAGCAGCTCGTAAATGATGGCGCGCACGTTCAGCTTCTTGGTCGTCAGCAGCGGAAAGCCCTGAGACAAATCGAAGCGCATCTGGTAGCCGAACACGCTGAGGGTGCCCGTCCCCGTGCGGTCCGGCTTCGGCACGCCGTGTTCGAGAATGTACCGGCCCAAATCGAGATACTGTTTCACGCTGTCCTTCTCCCGCCGACTGGTCTTGTCCCCAGTTTACACCACCTACCCCGCCGAGCCAAGCACCGCCCGCGGGCGACGTTCATACTTTGCCTGCGGGCAAACATCTTGCCCGGGGGCAACCAGCCGCAACGCACGGCCCACACATGGATAACGGCCCGCCGCGCCGGAGCGGGCCGGCGAAGGAGGAGGAGATCACCTTGGGCGCGCCCAGCGGAAACGGCTGCGTGGGACGGCACGAACTGCCGCCGCTGCCGTACGATTACGACGCTTTGGAACCGTACATCAGCGAACGCACCGTGCGCCTGCACCACAGCGTGCACCACCGCGCCTACGTGGACGGGCTGAACGCCGCCGAGGAAGCGCTGGCGCAGGCTCGCCGCGAGCGGCGCTGGGACACCGTCAACGACTTGCTGCGCCGCCTGGCGTTCCACGGCTCCGGGCACTTCCTGCACACGATTTACTGGACGAACATGCATCCCGAGGGCGGCGGCCGTCCCACGGACGAAGAGTTGATGCGCCAGATCCAGCGGGACTTCGGCTCCTTCGAAGCGTTTCGCGACCAGTTTACCGCCGCGGCCAACGCCTTGCCGGGCAACGGCTGGGTGCTGCTGGTCTGGCAGCCGGAGGCCGGCAAACTGGAAATCCTGCAGACGGAGCAGCACCACCTCTCCGCCCAGTGGACGGCGGTGCCCATTCTGGCGCTCGACTTGTGGGAACACGCTTACTACCTGCAATACCAAGCGCGGCGGCCGGACTACGTGGAGTCGTGGTGGAACGTGGTCAACTGGCCTGACGTAGCACAGCGCCTGCGGCGAGCGCGGCGCGAGCGAAACGCCAGGGAAGAGGCGACGGACTGCGCAGAGGGTTCGGACTGGGAAGAAGACGGCGACGGATCGGATTGGCCGGACGGCTCGGACAGCGAAACCGGCGACGGGTCGTACGGCGACGTGGGCGACAAGCCGGGCGGCGACCCGGACGCGGGCGGACCCGACGCACCGCCGCCTGACGGGTACGGCGACGGCGGCCGCCACGAAGCCGGCGTCGGGACCGCCGGCGGAACGGACGCCGGCTCCGGCACAGGTATGAAC
>QGSR01000079.1 GCA_003387805.1 Bacillota bacterium
TGGGCCGCGGGCGGGGCGCTGCCGCTTGCCCAGACGCCGCCGGTGCCGCCCGAAGGACCACGGCCGGCTTCGTCGCTGCCCGCACAGCCCGTGCCTTCGGTTCGGGAGGCCAGGCCGGTGCCGCCCGGAGGACCACGGCCGGTTCCCGCGCTGCCTGCCCAGTCCATGCCGTCGGTTCAGCAGCGCACGCCGCTGGCCGGCCGCCGGCGGGTCATCGCCCGGCGCATGAGCGAGAGCGCGTTTACGGCCCCCCACGTCACGCTGACGACCGAGGCCGACGTCACCGAGCTGGTGCATCTGCGCCGCACGCTCAACGAAGCCGACCGGGCCCGGGGCGGCCCCGGGATTTCGTATTTGGATCTCTTCATCGTCATCGCCGCCCGGGCTCTGGCACGCCACCCGTACATGAACGCCCGGCTGGAGGGCGACGACATCGTCGTGGAGCCGGACGTGCACATCGGCATCGCCGTGGACCATCCGGACGGGCTGCTGGTGCCCGTCATCCGGGACGTGCTGGACCTGAGCGTCGGCGCCGTGGCCCGGCGCCGGGCGGCCGTCGTCCAAGGGGCCCGGGGCGGCACGCTGACGCCCGACCAGCTGGCCGGCGGCACGTTTACGATTACGAATCTCGGCGCCTACGACATCGACGGCTTCACGCCCATCATCAACCCGCCCCAGGCGGCGATTTTGGGCATGGGGCGCATCGTGGAGAAGCCCGCCGTTTACCAGGGCCAGGTTTGCGTGCGGTCGATGATGACGCTCAGTTTGTCCTTTGACCATCGGATCGTGGACGGCGCGCCCGCGGCGGCGTTTCTGCAGACGACGAAACGGCTGGCCGAGCAGCCTGCGCTGCTGCACTTGTGACGGGGCGACCACGGGGCGCATGGCCGGCCGGGCCGAAGGGGAGCGCCGCCGACCCCGGCCGGTGCATGGCACCGCAGCCGGGGGAAAGCGGGAGCGCCGCCGGCTCCGGCGGGTGCGTGGCACCGCAGGCCGGGCCGAACGGCAACGCCGTCAGCGCCGGCCGGTGCATGGCACCGCAGCCGGGGGAAACCGGGAGCGCCGCCGGCCCGGCGCCCGGCGGCCCCGCCGCCGATTGGCGCGGAGGTTCGTTCACGAAAGGAGGCGGACCCTTGTCGAACATGACTTCGCTGTCCGCGACCCGGGCGACGCTGCCCCGGGAGCGGCTGGTCCATATGTACCGGCAAATGCGGCGCATCCGCCACTTCGAGGAAGCGGTGGATCGGCTGTTCCAGCAGGGGCTGATCTGGGGCACGTTCCACCTCTACATCGGGCAGGAGGCGTCGGCCGTGGGTGCCGTCGAGGCGCTGCGGCCCGACGACTACATTACCAGCACCCACCGGGGCCACGGGCACTGCATCGCCAAAGGCGCCTCGATTCCGCTGATGATGGCGGAGCTGCGGGGCAAAGAGACGGGCTATTGCCGGGGCCGGGGCGGGTCCATGCACATCGCCGACCTGGATACGGGCAACCTGGGCGCCAACGGCATCGTCGGCGGCGGCGTGCCTATCGCGGCCGGCGCGGCGCTGGCCATCAAGAAGAAGGGCACGGATCAAGTCGTCATGTGCTTTTTCGGCGACGGCGCCATGCAGCAGGGCGCGTTCCACGAAGCCGTCAACTTCGCCTCCGTGTTCAAGCTGCCCGTGGTTTTCTTGTGCGAAAACAACCAGTACGCCATGTCCATGCCCGTGGAAAAGGGGCTGGGCAGCAACGACATCGCGGCCCGGGCGGCCTCCTACGGCATCCCCGGCGTTTCGGCGGACGGCAACGACGTGCTGGCCGTCTACGAAGCGGCGAAAGAGGCGGTGGAGCGGGCGCGCAACGGCGGCGGGCCGACGCTGCTGGAAACCCGCACCTACCGGCTGCGCGGACACTCCAAGAGCGACGCCAACCGTTACCGCACCCGGGAGGAAATTGAAGAGTGGCGCCGGCGCTGCCCCATCGAGCGGTTCGAGCGGTGGCTGGAAGCGCAGGGCGTCATGGCGGCGGCCGACTTCGAAGCGGTCAAGGCGGAAGTGCTGCGGGAAATCGAGGACGCCATCGCCTTCGCCGAAGGGCAGCCGGACCCCGACCCGGCGCAGCTGGCGGACGGTGTGTACGCATGAAGGGGGCGGGCGCCGTGCGCAACGGCGAGGGCATGCGCGAACTGACGTACGCTCAGGCCATCCGGGAAGCGCTGGCAGAGGAAATGCGCCGCGACGACTCGGTATTCATCATGGGCGAAGACATCGGCGTGTACGGCGGCGCGTTCGGCGTCACCCTGGACCTGGTGCACGAATTCGGCCCGGACAAAGTGATGGACACGCCCTTGTCCGAGGCGGCCATCATCGGCGCGGCCACGGGCGCCGCGGTGCTGGGCATGCGGCCCGTGGCGGAAGTGCAGTTTTCCGATTTTCTCACCATCGGCGCGGACCAGCTGGTCAACCAGGCGGCGAAAATGCGGTACATGTTCGGCGGCAAAGCGAAAGTGCCCATGGTGGTGCGCACGCCCCTGGGCTCGGGCACCGGCGCGGCGGCCCAGCATTCGCAGAGCCTGGAGACGTGGTTCATGCACATTCCCGGGCTGAAAGTGCTGGCGCCGGCCACGCCGTACGACGCCAAAGGGCTGCTGAAAAGCGCCATTCGCGACGACAATCCGGTGGTGTTTTTCGAGCACAAGCTGCTCTACCGCACGAAAGGGCACGTGCCCGCCGAGGAGTACACCGTGCCTATCGGCAAAGCGGCGGTGCGGCGGGAAGGCCGGGACGTGACCGTCATCGCCTCGTCCGTGATGGTGCTGCGCAGCCTGGCGGCGGCTGAAACGCTGGCCGCGGAAGGCATCGACGTGGAGGTCATCGATTTGCGCAGCCTCCGGCCGCTGGACACGGAAACGATCGTGAACTCGGTGGTCGAAACGGGCCGGGCCGTGGTCGTGCACGAAGCCAACCGCTTCGCCGGTTTCGGCGGCGAGATCGCGGCCACCATCGTGGAAAGCGAAGCCTTTGACTTTCTCGACGCGCCCATCGTGCGGCTGGGCGGCAAAGACGTGCCCATTCCGTACAACCCGGTGCTGGAGCGGGCCGCGGTGCCGCAGGAGGAGGACATCGTTGCGGCTTGCCGGCGCCTCATGCAGGAGAGCCGGCGCTCCGGCGTGCGCCGATGACGGGCCGCGCGGCGCAAGCGTCAGTCGGCCTCGTGCCGGCTGGCCGTCCCGGCGTCGCCCTGATGGCCCGCCCTCTCGCCCGCAAACTGTTTCAGCACGGAATCGGCGGCCCACAGGCCGATGATGGCCCCGGCCGCCACGTCCGACGGCCAGTGGTTGCCCGTCTCCACCCGGGACCAGCCGGCCAGGGCGGCCAGCCCGTACCACAGCCAGCCCAGGTCCGGATACTGATGGGCCAGCACGTGGGCGACGCTGAAGGCCGTGGCCGTATGCCCGGACGGCATCGACACGCACGCGCCCAGGCCGAAGCGGTATTCGGCGCAGGCCGCGGGATTTTCAAGGGGCCGGGCGCGGGTGACCACCGCTTTCAGCGCGACGGCGGCCAAGCCGCTGCGCAGCGCCGCACGGCCCACCAGCTCGGCGGTTTCGGGATCGCGGGGCCACAGCGCCGCGGTCGCGGCCAGCGCCGTCAGCCCGTCGCCCAGGTGCGTGATGGTGCCGAAAAAGTCGGCGCGGGTCGGCGAGGACCCTGGCCGCACGGCTTCGTAGAGCGCCTCGTCCAGGAGAGACGCGGCGCCGACGAGTCCCAGCGACAGGGCCAGGCGGCCGGCCGAAGACGGAAGGCGGTCCGTCTCCGAGTCCGCATCCTGGAGCGCTTCGAGCCCGGCCTCCTGCATCATGCGGGATGTTGGCTCCGCCGCCCGTGCGAGGTCCGGAACCGGCGCCGCGATGGCTGTCGCCGCCAAAGACAGGACGACAATCAGCGACACGAGCGCATTCAATAGGGAGCGACGCCGTGCGGCCGCGCCGCCGGTGGCATGTGGCGAGAAATTCCGGGTCATGCCCAACAATATACGGGCCGCGGAGGCGATTTCCTTTATTCGGCAGTTGGCCGGGCGGATGCAGGAACCGGGGGCGGGACGGCGAATCGGGAGCATACTCTACTAATGCGAAAAGTGCGTCCGGCGCGGCAAGCCCGCGGGGCCCGCGGCGGCGTCCAGGGGTGACGGGGAATGGCTCGGCATGACGGCGAAGCAATGGTCCATGAAACCGATAACGTGTTGCTGGCCGTCCTCTTCTGCCCCGACTGCGCGGGCGACGCGCCCCATCGCGTAGCATACTTCCGGGGCATGGTGACCGAAACGGTGTGCACCGTCTGCGGGCGGGCGCTGGACGCGCCCGAGCGGCAGTGGGCCCAGCTGTGCGCCGAGTTCGGCGCAGGGCCGGCCGCGGGCGGCGTCCCGGAGGACGCCTTGGGCCGCCGGGAAGGCGCCTGCGCCGGCTCCCGCCACGGCGGCGTGCTGAGCCGCATCCCGATGCTGGCCGGGGCGGGTTTGCCGCTGGTTGACTTGGTGGCGAAGCTGCCCGCTTCGCGGCGGCGTCTGGGCGAGCTGGCCTTCCAGCTGCCCGTCCGGGCCATCACCAAGCCCGGGCGGCTGTGGCGGGAGGTGCGCCGCGACGGCGCGGGCGTGCTGCTGACCATGCCCCGGCGGGCCGCCACCAAGCCGGCGCGGCTCATGGCCGAGCTGGCCGGCGCCGGCCGGCGGGCGAAATAGCGGGGCCCGATGACCCGGTCGCCGCGCCTGCGTCAGGACCGGCCGGCTTTGTCAGCCGCCTCGCCGACGTCGTCATCGGCGTCGCCGCCGTCCTCATCGGCCTCGGCGTCGTCCTCATCGGCCTCGTCATCGTCTTCATAGGCCTCGTCATCGTCTTCATAAACCTCGTCGTCGTACCCGCCTTCGGCCATTTCCTGCGCCCAGCGGCGAAACTCGGCCAGCTGGATCGCGTCCTCGATGTCCAGGTCGTGGACGCCGGCCAAAGACTCGACGTGGTGGCGGATTTCGTGCACCATCGTCTCCCACAGCTCGTCTTCCCACACTTCGAAGGGCTCGTCGGCGAACAGCGCGGCGAACGACCCGTAGTACAAGACGATGTACCGGCCCAACCCGTAATGGTCCTCGACGTATTCGCCCAAAATGTACACGTCGGGCAGGTCCGGGTCGCGCTGCTCCGCCTCTTCGCTGATGATGATGCCGCCGGACAGACCTTCGAGAAACTGCGGCGGAATTTCGTCGTACAGCTCGTTGGCCAGTTCTTCGAATTCCTCGATGGTCAGCATGACCGTCCGCCTCCCGTGCACTGACGCTGCCCCCCGCCGCTCAGGACGCCGGCCCGGCCGGCCGCGGCGGGTCCAACGCTATGGTCGCCCGCGGCCGGCGCCGGTGTCAAGCCCGGGCCCGCCGTCGGAACATCCGCGTCTTGGCCGCGGGCGGCGACGACCGCTGTCGGTCCGTGGTATCATGGAGCCAGAGACGGCCGCCGGAGCGGCCGGCGAAGGCGAGGGGCAGATGCGGAATGTCCATCGACGCGGGAAAGTGGACTTCGGACTGGTACGTGGCGCGTGAGATTTACGCCGCCTACGAAGACAGCCGCAAAGACGAGCTGTGCATCATTTGCATCGGCGACCCGGCCACGCCGGGCGGATATCTGGTGAAGCCGGTGGGCGAGGCGCTGGCCGAGTACCACCCGAACGTGTTCGGCACCCTGGACAGGCCCGTGCACGAAGGCAATTGGCTGGAGCGCTGGGCCGAGCACGGCGAGACGTGGCGGTCTTGTTTCCAGATCGTGATCGCGCCGCGCGGCGGCGACGACAACGACATCGGCTTCATCGTTCCCAGCCGGGCGCCGTGGGTGCCCAAAACGCTGGGGCCCGACGCCCCGCAGCTGGGCCACATCGTCTTGTACGCGACGGTCTTCTTCGCAGGGCTGGAGGAAGCGGGCGTGCCGGCCAACCCGCACTTGGAAAAGCGGGCGGCCAAAGCCGCCGACGTGGTGGTCGACGGCGTCCTGCGCTTTTTCCACAAAATCGGCTACGACCACACGCAATACCAGGAGCGGGTCCTTAAGCGGTGAAGAGGCGCCGCGCCGGCGCCGGGCGCCCCGCACCCGGCGTCCCGCCCCCGGGCGTCAGCGGATGAACTTGGAGATGACGTCCATCAGCTCGTCCACGGCTTCGTCGCCTTCGTGGCGCTCGATGGCCCGGGCGACGCAGCCTTTCGTGTGGTCTTTGAGCAGCATGAGCCCCACCCGGTCCAGGGCGGCGCGCACCGCCGCGATCTGAACCAAAATGTCGACGCAGTACTTGTCTTCGTCCACCATGCGCTGCAGGCCCCGCACCTGCCCTTCGATGCGGCGCAGGCGGCGCAGCAGCGCGTCTTTGTCCCGGCGCACGAACATTTTGTTCATGGGCTCGTCCGGCGCCTCGCCCGGCGCCGGCGTGCGTTCCGCTTCAACGGGCGGCAGGCCTGCCGCTGCGTCCATATTCCGTTCCCGTGTCGTGTTGCCCGTGTCGTTCATGGCTGTCCACCTCGGGCCGGGGCGCGCCGCCCCTCCCCATATTCCCGTACCGGGTATCTCGCCACTGTTCCGGATGTGCGCCGGCCGCGCAACCCGTGGCCTGTTGGCAGCGGAGCGGGTATGCTGTAAGATGGGCTGCGGCGGGCAAGGCCGGCAGCGAAAGGAGGGGGCGGACATCAGCGGGAGCGCGGCGGCCAAAAGCGAGGCGCCGGCGAGGCCTGACGTGCACTACGACTTCGAGGCGCGCCGGGTCCGCCGCCTCGAGCGGGGGCCTTTCGACATTATCGGCGACGTCCACGGCTGCTTCCTGGAGCTGCTGGATTTGCTGGCGCGGCTCGGGTACGTGCGGGCCGGGGGCGGGATGTCGCATCCCGAAGGCCGGCGGGCGGTGTTCATCGGCGACCTGACCGACCGGGGACCCCACAGCGTCAGCACCGTCATGCTGGTGGACGCCATGGTGGGCGCCGGCGACGCGCTGTACGTGCCGGGCAACCACTGCCGCAAACTGTACCGTTACCTGGCCGGCCGCGACGTGTCGGTGGAGCACGGCCTGGAAACGACGGTGCGGGAGCTGGACGCGCTGCCGGGCCGGGAGCGGCGGGCGGTGAGCCGCACGTTTCGCCGGCTGTACGAGGAGGCGCCGCCCTACATGATTTTGGACGACGGCCGGCTGGTGGCGGTGCACGCGGGCATCCGGGAAGACATGATCGGACGCCTCTCCAAGAGCATCGAGCGGTTTTGCCTGTACGGCGACGTGACGGGCGAGCGCACGCCCGAAGGGTTCCCGGTGCGGCGGGACTGGGCCCGCGACTACCGGGGCGAGGCCCTGGTGGTCTACGGCCACACGCCGGTGCGGGACGCGGTTTTCCGCTACAACACCATCAACATCGACCAAGGCTGCGTCTTCGGCGGGCGGCTGACGGCGCTGCGCTACCCGGAGATGGAAATCGTGCAGGTGCCGGCCCGGGCGGCCTACGACCCGCGCGTCGTTTTCCGGGACATGCCTCCGGAGCCGCCGGCTTCTTCGGACCGGCCGGCGAATTCCCGGGCCACGACCATCGGGTAGAGACGCCGAAAGGAAGCCTCCGCCGCGCGGCGAACATGCCCATGGTGAACGCGGCGGGCCGGGGGCGCCACGTTCTTTGCCAGCGTGCCTGAAAAAGGCGCCGACGCCGCCGGCCTAGGCCTTTGCCGAGGCCTCGGCTATGGCTGAGGATGCGCCGCCGCATCGCCGCCGAATTCGCTTGGGGAGGGACTCGTGGATGGCTCAGAAGGAAATCATCGCCACCGATGCCGCGCCCGGCGCCATCGGGCCGTATTCGCAAGGCGTCAAGGCGGGCGGCTTCGTGTTCGTGTCGGGGCAGCTGCCCGTCGATCCGGCCACGGGGACGTTCGTGGAGGGCGATATCGCCGCCCAGACCGAGCGCGCGCTGGAAAACGTGCGCGCGATCCTGAACGCCGCGGGCGCGGATTTCAGCCACGTGGTGCGGGCCACCGTGTATCTGGCCGACATGAACGATTTCGCGGCCGTGAACGAGGTGTACGCCCGCT
>QGSR01000368.1 GCA_003387805.1 Bacillota bacterium
ACGGGCGCCTCGTCATCCAGGCCGACGAAACGGGCGAGGCCCACCAGCTCAAGTTCGACGAAGGTGCGTTGTGGCGGGAGCTCGGCATCACGGGCGACGATGGCGAGATTCTTGACACCGCCCAACTGCAGAGCGCCCAGGACGCCGTGTTCAAGATCGAGGGCCTCACCATTGCGCGCTCGTCCAACAAAATCGACGACGTCATCGAAGGCGTGACCTTCACGCTGCAGGGCGAAGGCGAGACCGTCATCGACATCAAGCGGGACGAGGCCGCCGTGCTGGACGCGGTGCGCAAGTTCGTGGAGCAGTACAACTCCACCATGTCGTTCATTCAGTCCCGCTCGTCCGACGGCGGCGTGCTGCAGGGCGATACGCTGCTGATGCGCATCGCGTTTCAGCTGCGGTCCGACATCACCGCGCGCGTGGACGGCGCCGGCTTGGCTTACAACCAGCTGGCGGCGGTGGGCATCAGCATCGACCGCCACGGCACCATGACGCTCAACGAGGCCAAGCTGCGCGAAGCGCTGGCGGACGACCCCGAGGCGGTGCAGAAGCTGTTTGCCGCCACGCAGGACGCCGACGGCTTCGACGGCGTGACCGCCCGGCTGGAGTCTCGCTTCCAGGCGTGGCTGCAGGCCGGCGACGGGCTGCTGGCCGCCCGCCAGAAGATGTTCGGCGACCGCATGAAAGCCATCGACGACAGCATCGAGCAGATGGAGCGGCGGCTGGAAATCCGCGAGCAAAACCTCATGCGGCAGTTCATCGCCCTGGAGGAAGTGATGGCCGCGTTCCAGACGCAGGCCATGTGGCTCGAGGGCCAGATCAACCAGCTGAACCTGATGACCGCGGCGTCCGCGCAGCGACGGAGGTAGCGGCCCGGATTGGGGGTGACCAATATGAGTATGGACATGAACGGGACCAACGCGCTGGACGGCGCCGCCGCCATGCCGGGGCGGGGCCCGGCCCGGGTGCAGGCGGGCGCGGGCTACGGCGCCGCCGCCTACGCCCGTCAGGCGGCCAAGCAGTACCGCAGCACCAACGTGACGACGGCCAGTCCCGCGACGCTGGTTTTGATGATGTACGACGGCGCGCTGCGCTTCATTCGCCAGGGCGTGGAAGCCATCGCGCAGCGCGACTTCGAGGGCGCCAACAGCAGCATCGGCCGGGCGCAGGACATCGTAGCCGAGCTCGGCGGCGCGCTGGACATGAGTCAAGGAGAAATCGCGGAAAACTTGGCGCGCCTCTACGAGTACATGCTCCACCGGCTGGTGGAGGGCAACGTGCGCAAAGATCCGGCGCCGCTGCAGGAGGTGGCCGGGCTCTTGCAGGAGCTGCGGGAGGCGTGGGAGCAGGTCGCCCGTGGGGAGGGAGCCACCCGTGCCGTCATCGAAGCCTGACACCGGCAAGGCGGTTTCTTTGCTGCAGGAACTGGTCAGCGGCTACGCCGCGCACCTTGAGTACTACAAAAACTGGCTGTCGCTGGCCCGGCAGGCGCGCGCCCGGGTGGACGACGCGGACCTGGACGAGTTCCTCCGCGTCCACGGGGAAAAGGAGGACGTCGCCCGCCGGCTGCGGGAGCACGAGCTGGAGCTGAAGGCCGGCCGCGACGCCTTGCGCGAAGAGCTGGGGCTGGAGCAGTTTACCCTGAGCGAACTCGAGCGGGCCCGGCCGGGCCTGCCCGACGCCGACGCGTTCGGCGCCGTACTGGGCGAGTTTCGGGATTTGCTGACCCGCCTGGGCGCGGTCATGCGCGACCTGGAGCAGGTGGAGTGCGACACGGAAAGCCGCCTGCGCCGGCGGCTGAGCGCGCTGCGGGGCGAAATCAAAGGCGTTCACTCCGTCCGCCGGGCGGCCCACGCGTACCACCGGGCCGATCCGGACGCGAAGGAAGCCCGCTTCATCGACCACAAAGGCTGACCCCGGGTTTCTCCTCTTTCGAAAGGACCTGCCCGCATCGTTCGAGAAATGATGAAGTGTCCCGGTAAATTTCGGTGCCATCCGTGACGGCCGAGGCCGCGTTGCCGATCCCCCAAAAAGGAAACATCCCCCGGTGCAGCGGCTGCCGCGGCCTGGGGGTGGGGGTTGCGACCTCGGCATCCGTCACTCGGGGGACGTCCTCGCCGGGACAGTTTCGACCCGGCTGGTGTCTTCACCTGTATTCATTAGGCACCGCCCGCTGAAATCCTTTGGGTCGACGGTCCCGTTTTTTGATTAGGACCTTCCGTAGGACCGCGGTCGAGAAGCCGCCCGGTTTGGTTTGGTATAAACTCTTTAGAGGATGGGTCTTTAGCC
>QGSR01000369.1 GCA_003387805.1 Bacillota bacterium
AAACGGATCAATTGACACTTTTTTAACGCCTTGTTGCCAACGGCTCGGAGAGATGGTATACTATTTCCGGCAACGAGCATACGTGCGGAGCCGAAAGAGTGGGGTCGCCCCACTCTTTCGGCGTGTAAGGCGCTTTTTGCCGCCGCTCGAATTCGGAGGGATCGGGGATGGCCGCCAAGAGGCCCGTGGAAATCATCGCCGAGCTGGCGGAGCAGCTGGCCGAGCCGCTGCGGCTGGAAATCGTCGACGTGGAGTTTCGCCGCGAGGCGGGCGGTCGCGTGGTGCGGGTGTTCATCGACAAACCCGGCGGCGTGACGCTGGACGACTGCCAGGCCATGAGCCGGCTGCTCGGCGACAAGCTGGACGAAGTGGACCCCATCGAGGACAGCTACACGCTGGAAGTGTCGTCGCCGGGCGTGGAGCGGCCGCTGACCAAGCCCCGGGACTTCGTGCGCTTCGCCGGGCACACGGTGCAGGTGCGCACCTACGGTCCCGTGGAAGGGCGGCGGAATTTCAAGGGCGAACTCTTGGGGCTGGAGGGCGGAGCGGTGGTGCTCCGCATCGACGGCGAGGAGAGGCGCATTCCCGTGGACCAGGTGGCGAAAGCCCACTTGGTCGCGGAGTTTTGATGATTGAACGAGGAAAGTTTTGAAGGCGGGAGGCTGTGGCCCAGCATGAATTTGGAATTGGTTGGTGCTCTCAACGAACTGGAGCGAGAGCGAGGCATCTCCAAAGAAATTTTGTTGGAGGCCATCGAGGCGGCCATCGTGTCCGCCTACAAACGCCACTACGGCTCGGCGGAAAACGTGCGGGTCATGCTGGACGACCGCACCGGGCGCATGCGCGTCTACGCGATGAAGACCGTCGTGGATGAGGTCGAGGACGACGCGACGGAAATTTCGCTGGAGGACGCGCGCCAAATCAACCCGGCCTACCAGGTGGGCGACGTGGCCGAGATCGAGATTACGCCCAAGGACTTCGGCCGCATCGCCGCGGGCACGGCCAAGCAGGTGGTCATCCAGCGCATTCGCGACGCGGAGCGCAACCTGATTTATGAAGAGTACGCCAGCCGCGAAGGCGACATCGTCACCGGCATCGTCCAGCGCATGAGCAACCGCAACGCCATCATCGACCTGGGCCGCATCGAGTCGGTGCTGGTGCCCAGCGAGCAGATGCCGGGGGAGACGTACTCGCCGGGCGCCCGCATCAAGGTGTACATCACCGAGGTCAAGCAGCTTCCCAAAGGGCCGCAGGTTTACATCTCCCGCACCCATCCCGGCTTGCTCAAGCGGCTGTTTGAACTGGAAGTGCCGGAAATTCACGACGGCATCGTGGAGATCAAGGCGGTGGCCCGCGAGGCGGGCAACCGCTCGAAGATCGCGGTGTATTCCCGCGACCCGAACGTCGATCCGGTGGGCGCCTGCGTCGGTCCCCGGGGCACGCGGGTGCAGGCGGTGGTGCAGGAGCTCCGGGGCGAGAAGATCGACATCGTCGAGTGGTCGCCGGACCCCGAGCGCTTCGTGGCCAACGCCCTGAGCCCGGCCAAGGTCGTTCAGGTGTACCTGAACCATGACGAGAAGTCCGCGCGCGCCGTGGTGCCCGACCACCAGCTGTCTTTGGCCATCGGCAAGGAAGGGCAGAACGCCCGCCTCGCGGCGCGGCTGTGCGGCTGGAAGATCGACATCAAGAGCGAGTCGCAGATGGCCGAGCTGGCGGTGCTGGAGGCCCAGCGGGCCTTCGAGGAGGCCGAGGCGGCGCTGCGGGCCCGCCGGGCCGCGGAGGCGGCCGGCCAGGCCGCGGTGCAGGAGGAGGCCGAGCAGCTGGAGCCCGCGGCGCTGGCCGAGGCGACGGTGGAGGACGCGGCCGACGTGCCCGTCGCGGCCGAGATTCCGGTCCTGGACGATGCGGCCGTCGAGCTGGACGCCGATCTCGGCGAGGCGGACGCGGTCCTGGAGGACGAGCTGCCCGAGGAGTTCTTCGTTCCCAAGGACGACGTCGAAGAGGAGCTGCTGGAGAAGCCGGCGGCTCCCAAGCGGCGGGGCCGCACCGCCCGCCGCGAGCTGGAGGAGGAGCTGTTCGACGACGACGTGCTGGACGTGCTGGCGGAAGAGGACGAGCCGCTGCCGACGCTGTTCGGCGCCGACGACGAGGAGGACGCCGACGACGAAGACGTCGCGGTCTACGTCGCGGGTCCCGAGGAGGACGACGTGGACAACCCGCTGGCGCGGCAGCTGGCGGGCGTGCTGGGCCAGGTGGTCTCCGAGCCGGACGAGGACGAGGAG